>JASHSL010000399.1 GCA_030040855.1 Terriglobales bacterium | reverse complement strand
TTTAGACTCGGTACCGAAGAAGCTCCGAATTTCGGCCCGGACACGCCCACGTCTATGTTGAAATAGGCTGCCGCGTTGGCCAATTCGTTCTCGTGTTGCTCTCCCCATTCAGTGGAGCCGATCAATCCTTGCTCTTCTGCGTCCCAGCTTCCTAGCACGATGGTCCGCTTTGGTCGCCAGCCGGATTTGAGCAGCTCACCAATCCCGTGCGCGGCTTCGAGCATCGCTGCCGTACCACTGCTTGGATCCACTGCACCGTACACCCAGGCGTCCCGATGATTGCCAGCCACAACCCATTCATTCGCAAAACGGACACCAGGGATGCGCCCGACCACGTCCCAGATCGTGCGAAACTGGTAGTCCTGTTTCAGATGGAGCTTTACCTTCACCGGGCCCGGGCCCACATGGTAGGTAAAGGGCAGGGCCCCTTGCCACTCGCGGGGCGAGTCCAGTCCGCCCAGGTTTTCAAGAATCGGCCAGGCATCCGCATACGACAGGGGCGTGGTCGGAATGGTGGGGAGTTGTGCCGAGCGATCCGGCCGCACTCGTTCCTCCTCAGGGAGCGAAGGCAGCGAAGCCAGCCCCGGGGTGGTCGGGTCGCCGGGGAACTCAAACATGTAACCGATCGAGCCTCGCTGCACGCCGGTGGCGGGCCGCCAAGGGCCCTGGGGATAACTGTCGCCCCGGCGCCAGCCGTCGTCGGCCGGATCCGAGTAGATGATCAGGCCGGCGGCGCCATTCTCCTGTGCGAGATAAGCTTTGACGCCGCGGAAATTTTCGCCATAGCGAACCAACACGATCTTGCCATGCACGTCCACTTGCAATTGCTTGAGTTTGTCAAAATCCTGGCGGGAGCCGTAATTGGCGTAGACGACTTCGCCTTCCGCATCGCCGGAGGGGGACATGCCGCTGTAAGGCATGACGACTCGCGGATCATCCGCCCAAGGATCGCCGTCGACATGCTCGCGGGTGGGACCGTGCATGTGTACCCCAGCTGGCGCGGTCACATCGACGCTGACTTCGCTCGGATAGTTCATCCAAACTCGATACTCGACTTGCTCGGTCTCGAACCCCGCATCCTGGAATTTTCGGGCCACGTAGTCCGCCGTCGCCTTGTCTTCAGGAGAACCGGCAAGATGCGGAGCCTGAGTCAGAATACGGAGGTGTTGCTCCGCCAGTTTAGGGTCCGGCACGGCCATGAACCGCTGCTCGAGCTCGAGTTCGGGGCCGGCCTCGCGGAAGCCAAAGATTCGAGAAGGGGTTGATTTGGAACCGGCTGGAGACTTCGCCTCGCCGCCTTCGGTGCTGACGGTCGCGGCCAGCAATCCGGCGAAAAGAAAAACAGCAAGAATCTTGCTCGACAGCGCGCGGTGGGAAGTCGATCGGGAGGCCATGGCGGCTCTCTTCCATGGTAACCCAGGCTGGGATTGGGTGCGTGCCCGAGGGAAGGCAGAAACGCTACACTGTGGTGATGGCAGTAAGCAACGCAACTTCGCGATTCTCTTCCCGTGTCGGAGATTACGTGCGCTACCGCCCGGGGTATCCCCGCGAAGTTCTCGAACTTCTGACGAGCGAATGCGGCCTCACGCCAGCCTCGGTCGTTGCCGACGTTGCCTCGGGGACGGGCATTTTCACCCGGCTGCTGCTCGAAAACGGCAACCGAGTGTTTGGCGTAGAGCCGAATCGAGAAATGCGGGCGGCGGGAGAACAATTCCTCAAAGCCTATGGGGGGTTTACCAGCGTTGCCGGCAGTGCGGAGGCCACTTCCCTGCCGGCCCAAAGCGTCGACATGATCACCGCGGCCCAGGCGGCCCATTGGTTCGACCGAAACCAAGCCCGCCCGGAATTTGTTCGCATTCTGAAGCCGGGCGGCTGGCTGGTCCTGCTTTGGAATGAAAGGAAGACCGACCGGACCGCGTTTCTCCGAGACTACGAACGTCTGCTCCTGGCCTACGGCACGGATTATCAGGAAGTGCGGCATGAGCGCACAACGGCGGAAATCGCCGATTTCTTTGCACCCTCGCCCTTTCGAAGTCGGACATTCGCCAGCCGCCAGCAATGCGATTACCCGGCGCTCGAAGGGCGCCTGCTGTCTTCCTCCTATACCCCCCAGCCAGGAAATGCGAGCTATGAACCCATGCTGCAGGAGTTGCGCAGGATTTTTGAGGCGCATCAGATCGGCGGGCGCGTCGTGCTGGAATATGACACCCGTATTTTCTACGGCCAGCTTGCCTGATGAGGTAATGCTCTTCCTTTGCCTGCCGCGAGGGAAGACAATTTCCAAAGAATACGCATGGCAAGATTAGAATCCAGTAACCATTCCATCGAGCCCGGAGCCCGAATGAGGGAAGAAAAATCGTTTCACATGACTGCGGATGAGTTTCGTCGCCACGGCCATGCCGTCATCGACTGGATTGCGGACTACCATGAGCGGATCGAATCCTATCCCGTGCTTTCGCCGGTCGAGCCAGGCGAGGTGCGCGCTTCTCTGCCCGCGCATCCGCCGTCTCAGGCCGAGCCTTTCTCTAGGATTCTGGCCGATATCGAGAAGGTCGTCCTGCCCGGCACCACGCACTGGCAGTCGCCGAATTTCTATGCCTTCTTCCCCTGCAATGCCTCGGGACCGGCGATTCTCGGTGATCTGCTTTCCTCGGGACTGGGCGTGCAAGGCATGCTTTGGGCCACCAGTCCGGCCTGCACGGAGCTGGAAACGCTGGTTCTCGATTGGCTCGTGGAAATGCTGGATTTGCCGGAGCAATTTCGCTCTACCCAGTCCGGGGGCGGCGTCATACAGGACACGGCCTCCAGTGCCGCCCTGTGTGCCTTGCTTGCGGCACGGGAGCGGGCCACCAACTTCACCAGCAATCGACAAGGCTGTGATCGAAAACTTGTGGCCTACGCTTCGAGCCAAGCCCATTCTTCGATTGAAAAAGCGGTCCAAATCGCAGGACTCGGCCGAGACAACCTGCGCCTGGTCGAGGTCGACGAGAAGTTCGCCATGCGCCCGGCAGTGCTCGCCGACCAGATTGAGTCGGATCGGCGCGCCGGCCGAATCCCTTGCTTTGCCTGCGCGACCGTAGGTACTACGTCTTCAAATGCCATCGATCCGGTTCGCAGGATCGGCCAAATCTGCCGTGAGCGAGGACTTTGGCTGCATGTGGACGCTGCGATGTCGGGAACAGCCGCGCTTTGTCCGGAGTTCCGCCACATGCAGGACGGCCTCGAACTGGCTGACAGCTATGCCTTCAATCCGCACAAATGGATGTTCACGAACTTTGACTGTGACTGCTTCTGGGTAGCCGATCGCGCCACCCTGATTAAGACTCTCAGCGTCCTTCCGGAATATCTGAAGAACAAAGCCACCGCATCCGGGGCGGTGTTTGATTATCGCGACTGGCAGATCCCTCTCGGCCGCCGTTTCCGCTCCTTAAAGCTTTGGTTCGTGATTCGCCATTACGGGATTGAAGGCCTCCAACATCACATTCGACGTCATGTCGAGTTAGCTCAGCAATTCGCCCGCTGGGTTAGCCAGGATGGCCGTTTTGAACTGGCGGCGCCGGTGCCGCTCAACCTCGTGTGTTTCCGGCATCGCGGAGGAGATCAGGTCAATCAGGCCTTGATGGACCGCCTAAACCGAAGCGGCGATCTCTACCTGACGCATACTCGCTTGCAGGATCAAATCACCCTGCGCTTCTGTGTCGGTCAGACGCACACCGAAGCTCGCCATGTGCGCCAGGCGTGGCAGAGAATTCAGGAAGAAGCCGAGGCCCTGGCCGGCCAAGGTGGGGAACGGGCAGGCTAGGAACCGCTGACGTTTCAGCTGCTGACGGTAGCCGCGGCGGCTCTTTTCAGTTGAAAGCAGCCGCCCGGATCTCTAATCTGGCTAGGCGTTCCCAGGGAAACTGATCGCCTAGGGAGAAGCATGCAACCCGCAAAGGATCTGCGCTTCGCCTTTCGCCAACTGCGGAAGATGCCTGGACTTGCGGTGACCGTCATACTCACGCTTGCGCTCGGTATGGGTGCTACCACCGCCATCTTTTCGCTGGTCGAGGGTATCCTCCTGCGTCCGCTTCCCTTCCGGGATCCTGACCGCCTGGTTTTGTTGGGAGATCACCTAGGCAGTGGCCCGAACACTCCGGTCACGGCGCGCGAGATCGGCACCTACGCCAAGGCAACCAGCGCCTTTTCTTCCCTCGGCGGTTACATCGGCCGGAACTATGAGCTCTCCGGCGGCGCCATGCCAGAAGAGATTTTCGGCGCTCGGCTCACGGCCGGCGTTTTCCCAACGCTTGGTGTGAGTCCCCTCCGCGGCCGCATCTTTACGCAAGAGGAGGAGGATCGTCATCAGCCGCTCGCCGTCATCAGTTACGCCCTATGGCTCAACCACTACGGCCGCGATCCCAATGTCCTCGGCAGTTCCATCGTGCTGGACCGCAAGGCCTACACGATCATCGGGGTGATGCCGCGCAGTTTTGAGTTTCCTCTGCAGCCCGGCCACCTCAACCAGGCGCAGGTCTGGATACCGATGATGCTGACGCAGGAGGAAATCTTCGACCAAGCTGGCTTTTGGGGATACCACATGGTGGCGCGCCTCAAGGATGCAGTCACGCTCTCGCAAGCAGCCGAGGACGCCAACCGGGTGGCGGTCGAGATCATGCGGGATTTTCCCGTCAGCATGTCCGCCATCCACATCCGGGGTGACGTCACAGCGCTGCGGGAATACGTGGTCGCAGATGTGCGGCCGATGCTACGTACCCTATTCTGGGCCGTGTCCATTGTTTTGCTAATCGCTTGCATCAATGGGGCCGGTCTGCTGTTGGTGCAGGCGATCCGCCGGCATCGCGAGTATGCCGTGCGATTGGCCTTGGGTGCGCCGGCGAGCAGCATCATGGGCGAATCCCTACTACAGGGCATCCTTCTCAGCCTCGCGGGCGGCCTGTTAGGTCTGGCTTGTGCCGCCATCGCCATCCGAACCGCTTTGCACCTTCTGCCAGAGTCCATGCCGCGGATTGGCTCCATCGCCATAGACTCGACGCTCGCTACCTTTGCTCTGATTGTCGCTTTGATCACAGGCGCTCTCTGTAGCCTCGCCCCTGGCTTCGCCGCCTTGTGGAGCAACCTGACGGAAACCCTCAAAGCAGGCGACCGGACCGGCACGGGTAGCTCGGGCCACGCCTGGTTGCGCTCCGCCCTCATAGTGTCGGAGATCGCCATCGCTCTAGTACTTCTCACCGCCTCCGGTGCCCTGCTGCGCAGCTTCGAGAAGATGCG
>JASHSL010000038.1 GCA_030040855.1 Terriglobales bacterium | reverse complement strand
GTCCAAGAAACGGGTGCAACGCATCTGTCAAGCGATTAGCGAAGCGACGGGACGAAACAAAACTCAGCAGGCTTTCCAGCAAATAGTCGCACAGCTCAACCGTCAAATGATCGGATGGGCGAACTACTTCTGCCTGGGCCCTGTCAGCAAAGCCTATAGCGCAGTGGAACGACACACTTGTCGAAGGCTTCGCCAGTGGCTGCGCGCCAAACATAAACGGCAGGGAGCAGGTACCAGGCAGTACTCCGACCAACTCCTGCACGACAAGTTTGGGCTGGTTCGTCTTAATGGACGCACCGTCAGCTTTCCGTGGGCACGACCGTGAACCTTTCTCCGAGAGCTGGATGCATGAAATATGCCTGTCCAGTTCGATGAGCGGGAAGAGGAAACAGAACCACGTCAAACCGGACTGAGGCGGCCAGGTGAAAATCTGACCAACTGCCACCGGGAGGCTAAAGTCACTGCGCCTCTTCTCGACTCCACATTATAAAAGGGCGCCCCTTTGGAGTAGGTTATGAGCGCTAGCATCATCGACCTACAAAAAGGAGCACCCTCATGAACAGTGAAAAGTATATTGGCCTCGATGTTCATCAAGCAACCATCTCGGTCGCCGTGTTAGATCACACTGGCAAGTTGGTAATGGGATGCATCCTGGAAACGAAAGCCGCAACCATTCTCGAGTCTTGAGGGCCTCTTTAACACAGCCTTGTACTGTTCGCGCACATCAGTTACACCTGATTCAGCGTTAGATAAAGACCTGTGAAGTCTTTGCGAAATAAATAAACCGGATAGAATCCCCGCTCAGCTGAATCCGTAACTATTGGCACGAACACTGCCACCCATGGGCAGAAAACCCATTCCCCTTGACCGGCACTACCCTTAACGATGTAGTCAGATCCGTTTGCTGCGGAAAGCTCTTTTATGAGCGTCCGCAACACGTCCGGAAAACCACGCCTTAAAAACTCCGCGAGGTTGTGACCTTCAAATGGCTCGTATCTTGCAGGGGGTATTCGGCTAGTACTCTTGCTTCTTTTAGCGCCACCTTGAACTACCTCAAGGGAGAGAGTTAATTGTTGGCCAAAATGCCCGTTCGCGCAAGGCAGGAGCAGGCTGCCCGAATTGATACTAACGGGCACTGTGCATAGGGCTGGCACGAAAGCACCGAAACCTGGCCAGCCGGGGCACCCGTGGCAATGAGTGGAAACCGGGCCGAGGTCTGCGTGGGAAATCGCTGAAAGCATGTTCTTCCCATCCTTGTTGGGGACACGCCCCATCCAATCGTTCCGACCTATCCACCTTTAAAAGCCCTCTGTACCAAGCGTCGGTGTGGGCTTTCTCTTAGCAAACGGAACCGTGGTGATTGAATGGCGCGATCGTCGCTGGTGTAGCTCCCGGCCAAGCTCTTGTCGGGTTGCGAGCACAATGAGCCGACCCGGGCTTCATTCATATCGCAGCGCAACCAAGGGATCCACTCGGGCGGCGCGTCGCGCCGGAAACCAGCAGGCCAGGAATCCGGTCGTGAGCAGCACAACCGGTACGCAGGTTAACGTCCAGGGATCATAGGCTGACACTCCCCAGAGCTGGGTGGCGATGATTCGCCCCAATGCAACGCTGACCAACAGTCCGAGCCCCACGCCAATGGCCACGAGCCGCAGGCCCGCGCGGATGACCATTGCGAGTACGTCGGAGCCCTGGGCGCCGAGCGCCATGCGAACCCCAATTTCCTGCGTGCGTCGCGCGGTGGTGTAAGAGAGCACGCTGTACACTCCGATGGTGACCAAGATCAGCCCGATCACACCAAAGATCGTCATGAGCATAAAACCGAATCGGGGGGTAGCATAAGAGAACTGGCTAATGTATCCCTCCATGCTACCGGCGAGCGTCAGGGCAACGTTTGGGTCCGTGGCCCACACTTCGCGCCGGACGGCGTTCAGCATGGTAAGCGGATCCTTTGCCGTGCGCACCAGAATGCCACCAAACGCCGCTCCCGTGACGGTATAGGGGATCCAGATCTCTGGCACGGGAGGATCCTGGAGCCCGACGTTCTTGGCATCGGCAACCACTCCGATGATCCCGAACATGGGTTCGGGCACTTTGTCCTCCAATTTAGCCAGTTGCGCGATCCGTACTTGTCGGCCGATCGGATTGTCTCCCGGCAAGTACTTCTTCACGAACGTTTGGTTCACAACCGCGAGCTTACGCGCGCCATTGACCTCCGCCTCTGTGAAGGATCTGCCTTCGAGAAACTGCATCTTGAGAACCGGGAAATAGCCGTCGCTAACCGGTTGGAACATGGCGCCCCATTTCTCCGAATGGGTATTCCCCGGAATTTCGATTTCGCTGCCCCAGCCCCCATACGGGGGAAGGGTACTGGTCTCGGCTGCGGTTACCACACCCGGCAGGGCTTCCAGGCGCAACAGCAAGGGCCGATAAAAGCCAGCCACTTGATCGGCAGTCTTGTAGCGGCCCTCGGGAAACGGCAGCCTCGCTATTAGCACGTGATCGGGTGCGAAGCCGAGATGCACTTCCCGGAGGGCAACAAAGCTTCGCATCAGAAGGCCGGCGGATACCATCAGCGTGAGCGAAAGCGCGACTTCCACTACAACCACGGCTTTACGGAGTTCTCCGTGGCGAAAACTGCCGCTGAGGCCTTTGCCCGCGTCGCGCAAGGGCTCGTGTAAGTCTTTTCGGGCTGCCGTGAGCGCCGGAACGAGTCCAAAAGTGAGGGCCGTCAGGAAGGTCACTCCG
>JASHSL010000037.1 GCA_030040855.1 Terriglobales bacterium | reverse complement strand
TGACAAAGTGCCGTCCATGCCGGGCTCGCTCGAAGATGCGCTGCTCGCTCTTGAAAAGGATCATGCATTTCTGCTTGCCGGCGATGTGTTTACGGAGGAGTTGCTGGCTACCTATATCGATTACAAACGCTCCAAGGAAGTGGACGCGGTACGGCTGCGACCGCATCCCTTTGAATTCGCCTTGTATTACGATATCTAGCGCAGAGTTCCAAGCTCAGCTTCGCGGTTGGCCCCATTCACAAAAAGGCTCGGAGAACGGGCTTAGAAGGCTGGGACACCTCGGAATGATGAGGGACTGGTTGGGGTTTGGCCATTCTCTCCGGAGCTGGAGTTAGAGCGTTGGCGGTTTCGGCAACTCCAGATTCCAGAAAGGCGTGGGTCATGGAGTTAAGGCTGGCATGGGACCTTTCCAGAACCCTGAGGAGATACTTCTGCGCAACCGCCCGGTCGGCGGGATGAATCAACTTCCACCACCGCTGCATGGATTCCCTGATTTGCTGTTCGGACTTTTCGCCTTCCACAGCGGCATCGATCAGCTTGTAAACCTTGCTTTTGATTGCCTGATAGGAGACGGAAATTTCCTGGGGCATGGAAGACTCCCCCTCGATATCCACAAAGTGCAATAGCTTGGCCAAACGCCGAATGCTGAATTCTCTAGATTTACGGAATGGGCGATTCAGCTAATTGGAGGAAAACAAAACAAATCTATGGATTTACATAGGCAAACGAAGCAGAGAAGAACTTGGTTGTTTTAGGTTCCTTTTACAGCTTATACAGCCTATATACTATATAAAGGTTAAGAGTAGCGTTCATATTCGAACACCTACTTCCCAGGAATGGACGAAATCAGTCCGCTCGGAGTCTCCAGCCTTCGTGCAATTCCTTGTCTGGCCAGCACTTATCTGAGATCTTCCGGTGGTAGCGAGCGTGCCTTCCCGACTATGGCAATGGATATAGCTCGCCCAGCGTCGGTAGCGCGGCAAAAGCGCCGCAGGCAGATTCTCTACATCGCAGTTGGAATCGTCCTATTGGCCCTAGTCACCATGGGCCTGTCCAGGCTGAAACCTGCGGCTCCCTCCGTAGAGCGTTCTACGGTGTGGATCGATACGGTAAAGCGTGGATCGATCTTGCGTCAGGTGCGCGGCTTAGGAACGCTGGTGCCGATCGAAGGGTCGATTCAGTGGATTCCGGCAATCACCGAGGGAAGGGTTGAAAAGATCTTCGAACTTCCTGGAACTTCGGTACGGCCCGACACCGTACTGCTCGAAATGAGCAATCCTCAGCTCCAGCAGGAAACCGTCGATGCGCAGTGGAAGCTTAAGGCGGCCCAGGCGGATTACACCAACCTGCAAACCCAATTGGAGAGCCAGGTCCTGGCGCAGAAGAGCGTTTCCGCCCAGGCCGATTCTGAGTATAGCCAGGCCAAGATGCAGGCCGACATCGACACCGAACTAGCCAAACTCGGTGTGATATCTGAACTTAGCCAGAAGGTTTCGAGCCAGAAGGCAGCTGAACTGGCCACTCGCAACGAAATTGAGAAACAGAGACTGACAGAAAGCAGCCAGGTGCTGCAAGCGCAACTGCAGGCCAAGCAAGCCGACATCGAGCAATTCCGGGCCTTGGCGCAGTTGAAGGAAGACCAGTTCAACAAGCTGCGGGTTCGCGCTGGGATTACGGGCGTTCTCCAGGAGTTGCCGCTGAAAATCGGCCAGTGGGTCACTCCAGGCACAACGCTGGCCAAGGTCGTCCAGCCGCAACGGCTCAAGGCCGAGCTCAAGATCGCAGAAACTCAAGCCAAGGACATTCAGCTGGGACAGCCGGCATCGGTCGACACGCATAACGGGGTCATTCCCGGTCACGTAATTCGCATTGATCCGTCTGTACAAAATGGGACGGTCACGGTGGATGTTGCGCTCGACAGCGCTCTTCCCCAAGGCGCGCGTCCTGACCTCAGCGTGGACGGCACCATCGACCTCGAGAAGATGGACGACGTGTTGTACGTGGGGCGGCCAGCCTTCGGTCAGGAACAAAGTACCGTCGGCATGTTCAAGCTGGAGCCGGACGGGTCCAACGCCGTGCGCACGCAAGTAAAGCTCGGGCGGAGCTCGGTCAACACAGTTGAGATTCTGCAAGGGCTGAGGGTTGGAGATCAGGTGATTCTGTCCGACATGTCGCGCTGGGACAATTTCGACCGGATCCGACTGGATTAGTGGGAACGATCTTGAGTAAGCTCCGGACTCTTGAGGGTAAGGTACAGGGGTTAGGATCTCAACAAGGAAAAGAGAGGGATCGCGATGCCTACTGCTGCTAACGGAACCATGATTCGCATGGAGAACATCACGAAGGTTTTCTACACAGACGAGGTCGAGACCCATGCGCTTTCCGGAGTGCACCTGGAGATTCGTAAGGGAGAATACGTCTCCATTGCCGGACCCTCGGGCTCCGGCAAGTCGACGCTGCTGGCCTTGATTGGATTGCTCGACTCTCCGACTGATGGCTCCTACGTCCTCAATGGCCATCCGGTCGCGAATCTCAAAATCAACGAACGCTCCCGGATTCGCAA
>JASHSL010000036.1 GCA_030040855.1 Terriglobales bacterium | reverse complement strand
TCTCGTCGCGTGGCATCGGGGTGGTGATTTTGATTTCGACGATCTCATCTCCGCGGGCGCCGTCTTTGGTCGAGGAGGGGACCCCCTTTTGGCGGAGGCGGAGCTTTTGCCCGGACTGGGTCCCGGGCGGAATCTTTAGGATCGTCCGTCCGTCTACGGTGGGAACCTCGATCTTAGCGCCCAGAGCCGCTTCCGTCGCGGTTACCGGTACGGTGAGAAAGATGTCATCAGCTTCCCGGCGAAAGACGGGATGAGTACCCGTGCGAATGATCACATAGAGGTCGCCGCTCGGGGCGCCATGGGATCCGGCATTGCCCTTACCCGCGATGCGGATCCGTTGCCCGTCGCGAGTGCCCGGCTTGATTCGAACTTCCAGCGGTTCGGTGCGTTCGACTGTGCCCTCACCGTGGCAGCCCGGGCAGATCGAACGGTTTTTACCGGTGCCGCGGCAGCGTGGGCAGGTGAGATTGAACTTCATCCGCCCCCCGACTTGAGTGACTTGACCGGTGCCGTTGCATTCCGGACATTTCCCGGGAGACTCTATGTAGCCTTGTCCATGGCAGCTGTCGCAGGTTTCGCGCCGGGTGACGTTCAGCCGCATCACCCCACCCCGGATGGCTGTCCAAAACGGAACGTTGACCTGGTATTCAAGATCGGTCCCCGCCTCCGGGGCTTCCTGGGCGGCTGAACCGGGCCCCCGCCCTCCGAAGATGCCGGAGAAGATATCCCGGAAACCGCCGCCTTGGCCGCCGCCTGTTGTCTTGCGGGTGCGGCTGCCTTCAAACAGGTCGGAAAAATCAAAGCCGCCAAAATCAAAGTGAACCCCTTGGCCAGCCGCCGCCTGCCCGCCCGCGGAGTCGGCTCCGGGGAAGCCGCTGGCGCCGGTGGCACTACCCCGAGCGTAAGCCTGTGCGGCCGCTGGGTCGATGTTATCGGAATAAAAGCCGAGCTGGTCGTAAATCTTGCGTTTCTTGGGGTCGCTCAAAACCTCGTTGGCTTCCGAGAGGGATTTGAACTTTTCCTCGGCGGTTTTGTCGCCAGGATTGACGTCAGGATGGTATTTGCGCGCTAGTTTACGGAACGCTCTCCGAATCTCCTCTTCGGAGGCGGATTTCTTGACTCCGAGAATTTCGTAATAGTCCTTTTTGGTGGGAGTAGCCATCGCCTGGCGGCCTTCCTTCAGCTATCCATGACCCGACCGGCGGTTCTCGATGCCCACGGCCTATTCGAGCCCGCCTCTATCTTCATACTTGGCGGCATCTACGTAGACCGGGATGCGGTCGATCCCTTTGGCCGTCGGTCGGAACACGTAGAATCGGTTCTCCTCCACCAATGCCAGCCAATACTCTCGTCCTTTGACCTCGAACCTCAATCGAACCCCCTTTGCTTGTCGCTAAAAAAGCAGCCGCGGATCGATCGGTCTCGCGGATGGCTTTGATCCGCCCGGTGGCGATCCGTGGCTCAAGTTCGTGGCGTCGGGCTGGGAACACGCGAAGCGCCCGTTCCCACCGACTTACTTTTTGTCCTCGACGTCCACGTATTCGGCGTCGATCACACCTTCCTGCTTTTGCGCCTGACCGTCACCGCCCGCTGGCGAACCAGACCCGGCGGAGGCGCCAGTACCGGCTGCCGTCGTCTGCGCCTGGGCCGCTTTGTACATCTGTTCGGCCAGCTTGTGAGACGCTTTGGTTAGGTTCTCGCGCGCCCGGTCCATGCCGGCCTTGTCGCCGCTCTCCAGGGCCTTCTTGGCGTCGGCCACAGCATTTTCGACATCCCCGCGCTCGGAACCGGAGATCTTGTCGCCGTGTTCGCGCAGCATCTTTTCCACGCTGTAAACCATGGAATCGAGCTGGTTGCGGGACTCAATCTCTTCCCGTTTGACCTTGTCCTCAGCCGAGTGGGACTCGGCCTCCTTGGCCATCCTCTCGACTTCTTCCTTGCTCAGGCCGGATGAGGAGGTGATCGTGATCTTCTGATCTTTGCCGGTGGCCATGTCCTTCGCGGTCACGTTGAGAATGCCGTTGGCATCAATGTCGAAGGTCACTTCGATCTGAGGCACGCCCCGGGGGGCCGGAGGAATTCCGGTGAGGTGAAACTTGCCGAGGGTGCGGTTTTGCCCCGCCATCGGACGCTCCCCTTGGAGCACGTGGACCTCGACCGAGGTCTGATTGTCGGCCGCGGTGGAAAACATCTCCATCTTGCGCGTCGGGATGGTCGTGTTCCGCGGGATCATGGGAGTTGCCACCGCCCCGAGCGTTTCAATCGCCAGGGTGAGCGGGGTCACATCGAGCAGAAGCAGGTCTTTGACTTCGCCCTTCAACACACCCCCTTGAATGGCGGCTCCGACCGCGACTACTTCGTCCGGGTTCACACCCTTGTGGCCCTCGCGTCCGAACAGTTCTCTCACCAGCTGCTGGATGCGAGGCATACGAGTCTGTCCGCCAACCAGCACAACCTCGTTGATCTTGCTCGAATCGAGGCCGGCATCCTTCATGCATTGCCGGCACGGACCCACCGAGCGCTGAATGATGTCCTCGACCATGGACTCGAGCTTGCCCCGGGTCAGCTTTTTCACCAGATGCTTTGGCCCGCTGGCATCGGCCGTGACGAAGGGCAAGTTGATCTCGGTTTCCATGGTGGTCGAGAGCTCAATCTTGGCGCGTTCGGCGGCGTCGCGCAGACGCTGCAAGGCCATTTCGTTCCCCTTGCCGCGCAGGTCGAGACCCTCGTCCTTTTTAAACTCATCGACCAGCCAATCCACCAGACGCTGATCGATGTTGTCACCGCCCAAGTGGGTGTCCCCGTTGGTCGCCTTCACTTCGATGACACCTTC
>JASHSL010000398.1 GCA_030040855.1 Terriglobales bacterium | reverse complement strand
CGGTGGGCCGCGGAACGCGGTGGTTCTTGAGTTCGCCATCCGCTTTCGGACTTCGCTCTTCCCCCTTCCTGTGGACTCCCGTTCGTTGGCCTTCGATCGTTTTGCGCGCGGTGGCGTGGTGCGTGGAACTGCGATGGTCAACGTGACGCGATTGGCCTCTGACTCGAGTCTGTTCTCTCCTGCTTGACACCGAATTTGCTGGCAACCGGCAGCCGAACGACGGCATCATCATCACATCACCTCGGTAACCTGGTCATCGGAAACCGCCCATAGGGAGGGCGGAGGGGGCTTGAACCGGCCTCGGTTTCAGCACCCGATGCACGGAAAGAGATCAACTTTCGTGATTTGGACGGCGAATACGGAAGAGCGTAAAGTGAAGTAGTTTATGCTTCCGTTCAGGTCTGGACTCCTTGTGCTTGTGTTGATCGGCTGGAGTGGGCGATCGTCCGGCCAAGCCCAGACCTCTCTACCCACGTCCGTGCCGGAGTCGCAACCGGTAGCCGTGACCGTCGCCTGCGGGCCACTGTCCGGTACGCAATTGTCCGGAAGCATCGGAGGAGAGGTGGTTGACGAGACCGGAGCGCTGGTCGCCGGAGCCCGGGTGAGCCTTACGGGTGCAGGTCCATCGCAACCTCAGGAGCTCCTCACCGGCAACGACGGGCAATTTTGCTTTGCAAACGTCGCTCCCGGACCCTTCCAGCTCTCGATTATATGGCCGGGCTTCGAGACGCAAACCATCTCTGGGACGCTGCATCCGGGAGAGGTCGAGACGGAGCCCGAGATCGTCATGAATGTTGCGGCTGCTCAAACTGACGTGGAGGTCGGACTCACGCCGAGCGAAGTGGCCGAAGAGCAAATCAAAGTGCAAGAGCAGCAGCGTGTGCTCGGTGTGTTTCCCAATTTCTATGTCAGCTACGTCCCGAACGCCGCTCCCCTCACCAAGAAACAAAAGTTCCAGCTTGCCTGGAAGACGGTGATCGATCCGGTTACCTTCGGATTAGTGGGGGTCATCGCCGGCGTGGAGCAGGCACAAAATCACTTCATTGGATACGGGCAGGGCGTTCAAGGTTATGCCAAGCGCTTCGGTGCCGGCTATGCCGACACGGTTTCGGGCACGTTCATCGGAGGCGCCATTCTGCCCTCGCTTCTGAAACAAGATCCGCGCTATTTCTACAAGGGAACCGGCAGCGTACGCTCCCGTTTTCTGTATGCCATGGCCACCTCCGTGATCTGCAAGGGCGACAATGGACAATGGCAGCCGAATTACTCGAATGTTCTCGGAAGCCTGGCCGCCGGCGGTATTTCCAACCTCTACTATCCAGCCCAAGATCGCGATGGAGCGCAATTAACTTTCGCAAACGCAGCGATCGGGATTGGGGCCACCGCGGTCACCAATGTGCTGCAAGAATTTGTCATTCGGAAGTTGACGCCGAAGGCTCCTAACGTCGATCCCGCCAAGCCCTAAGTCCGACTCGCTTCCTAGCCAGGTCATTTGCAGCCGGAGCCGCGCGCCCCCACCAGTGTCCGCTTTCGCACGCTTGATTCCCAGCTGTGGACAGCTCTCCCTCCGGAACGTTCCGCGGAACCTTTGCCGAGAAGACTTTATCCCTTCCCTCATGGCTCTCTAATGGCCTCCGGCATGCAAGTAAGGATCAGAGGAAGGACCCAAGGGCGAGCCTTCAACATGGTGTCACAATTGCGCGCACGGGTTCACAAAACATTACAGCTTGTTACAAGGATGGATTGCTAACAAGTGCGTGCGCGACCCGTCCAACGCGGTAATTATGAATTCGAACCAACAAGAACTTTTTGACGCGCGGCAACGTATCTGATCACGGTGCAAAAAAAGCTGGGCAAACCAACCAGCTTGCCCAGCCTTTCGTATCTGGGGTTGAGGGATTGAGCTCACTTTCGGTTTGGCGGCCCTGGTGAGAACAATCCCTATTCGAGACAGCGCGGAGGGCTTTTGGCCCCAACGCTTTCTGACGAACCCCGCGGCATGATTGTAGGCCTTCGGGGGAGAAACGCAAGTCTTTTTGAGCAAGCCAAGCCGCCCAGAGCCGGTTCCCGACGCTATTCGGGAAGAAAAAAAAGGAGAACCAAATGAAGACCACACACGTTTCCAAGGGCTTGTTGCTGGGACTGGTATTGCTGCTGGCGACAAGCGTATTCGCGGCCAGTGACAGCAACAAGGGTTCCCTCACCACAATAAGCGATCTGACCGTCAACGGGCGGCTGGTTCCGGCAGGGGAGTACTTGGTGAAGTGGGAAGGCACAGGTCCGAACGTGCAGCTGAACATCCTCAAAGGCAAAAAAGTCGTAGCCAGCACGACGGCGCGACGGGTCGATGTCGACAAGGCGTCCGACTCCGATGCGGCGGTCGTCCAGGGGAATCAGGACGGCAGCCGATCGCTCTCTGAAATCCGCTTTGCTGGCAAGAAGTACGTACTCATGCTCGGAGATGAAACTGCCAGCGAAGCCGGCGGCGCCTCGAAGTAGGCATGGAACGGGGGGAGCGCGCCAGGCTCCCCAATTTTTTCCCCGCCAAAAATCAGTACTTGGGGATCTTGGGATCGATGCGGTCGGCCCAAGCCGTGATGCCGCCCTTGAGATTGTAAACCTTCTCGAACCCTGCCTGACGCAGGAACTGGACCGCTTTGGCGCTGCGGCCTCCCATCTTGCAGTGGGCCACGATCTCGCGGCTGGAGTCGAGTTCGTGAACACGCCGGGGCAGCTCGTTCAGCGGGATCAGGTGTCCGCCCAGGTTTGCGATCTTATATTCGTGCGGTTCGCGCACGTCCAAGATGAACAGGTCTTCCCCGCCATCCAAGCGGCGCTTCAGTTCTTCCACCTCGATCTCGTGGATAGTCGCTTCCATCGGTTGTTTCTCCTCCCCGCGAATTCCGCAAAACTGATTGTAATCGATCAACTGGGTTACGGTGGGATGGGTGCCGCAAACCGGGCAGTCGGGGTTCTTGCGCAGCTTGAGTTCACGGAATTTCATCCCCAGGGCGTCGACCAGCAACAAGCGTCCGATCAGTGGATCGCCGATGCCGAGAATCAATTTGACAACCTCGGTGGCCTGCATCACCCCAACCAGTCCGGGCAGGATGCCCAGCACGCCGCCTTCGGCGCAGGAAGGAACCAGCCCCGGCGGGGGAGGCTCGGGATACAGGCAGCGATAGCAAGGGCCCTGTTCGGTGGCAAACACACTGGCCTGGCCTTCAAAGCGGAAGATGGACCCGTAGACGTTGGGCTTGCCGCTGAGCACGCAGGCATCGTTGACCAGATAACGGGTGGGGAAGTTGTCGGTTCCGTCGGCTACGATGTCGAAGTCCTGAAACAGCTCGAGAGCATTTTGGCTGGTGAGCCTAGTTTCAAACGGGCGAATCTGGACAAACGGATTGATCGCCTTCAGCTTTTCGCCTGCGGATTCCAGTTTCTTGCGCCCCACATCGGCGGTCGAGTGAACAATCTGGCGCTGCAGATTGGTGTAATCCACCACGTCGAAGTCGACCATTCCGAGCGTGCCCACGCCGGCCGCAGCCAAGTACAGTGCCAGCGGCGAACCCAGCCCGCCGGCGCCAATCAAAAGCACCCGCGCGGCTTTGAGCTTCTGCTGGCCCTCCATGCCCACCTCGGGCATGATCAGGTGGCGGGAGTAACGAAGAATCTCGTCGTGGTTAAGGGTGACACTTTCGGCTTTGGGTGGAGAAACAGTAACCATAAGGAACCTCAGCTGCGCTTTCGTCCCATGCGCATTCTGCGGGCGGATGACGCTAGCCGCAACAGGCGGATGCGGACCAACCACGGAGGCTTTCGAGTATGTCTTCGAATGCGATGGCAGCCCTCTGATCGATCGTCACCAATCGAGGCCTCCGGCAACGGAAGGCACAATCGAAATGGTATCACCGTCCTTCACTGTCGTAGCCTCTCGCTCGAGGTAGCGGATGTCTTCGTCGTTCACGTAAACATTGACGAAGGCCCGAAGTTTGCCATCCTCGGTGTAGAGATGGCGGCGCAGATTGGGGTGTCTGGCAACCAAGTCGGAGAGCAAGTCGCCCACGGTGTTGCCCTTCACGACGACGTCGGCCTGCTGGCCGGCATAGGGCCGCAAGGGACCAGGAATATGGATCTTTGTCATGTTCCTATCAGGATGCCGCAAGAGCGGCCGAGGATTCAGCTTTCCTCGGCGACTTCCCCGCCTAGCGGACCGCAGATCGGACTCCATGCCCGCTCATGCGACTTCGATCTTTTCGCCTACCAGCTGCTTGTCCTCTTCATCCCCGCCAGCCAGCTCGAAGGAGTTGGTAGCCGCCGCCTTGCCCTTCTCCACGCTAGTAATCACGTAGGAGCAGCCAAACCAATGGGCTTCCGCCAGATCGGTGGGCGACCAGAGGGCCGGGTGGTCGGGATGGGAATGATAGAAACCGATGATGTCTTCCTGCCGCTCGCGTCCCTCGCGCAGGATGCGAATCAGCTCCTGGGGATCGATGTGATAGCGGTTCTGGGGCGAATCCTGGCGAGTATTTTCGCAACGCGCAATTGAGGTAACCACTCGTTCCCCATCCTCGCTGCGGCCCAGCAGCACACCACAGCACTCGTACGGATACGTCTGTTCGCCGTGACGGCGGAGAGCCTCGTAATGGGATTGGCCGATTCTTAGCATGGAGGAATGGAATCCCTTACCGGCGAGCGTCATGGCCGCGAGGTCGGAGGGCGGACCACGGCTTGCATCAAGGCTGCGGTCCTGACCCCGCTTTTCACTCTTCCCAGAACCTCTCGCTCAAATACTTCTCTCCGGAATCGCACAGGATCGTGACCAACACGGCGGGCTCGTCGCGCGGAAGCTGGCGCGCAAGTTGGAGGCATCCGGCCACCGCCGCGGCCGCCGAGATGCCCACCAGAAGGCCTTCCTCCTGCGCCAGGCGTTTCGCCATGACGTAGGCGTCCTCGGTGGAAATTCCCACATCGGCATCGGCCAGAGTTGGATCGTAAATCTTGGGCACGATGGCACTGGCCATGTGCTTGGCCCCTTCAATCCCGTGGAACGGCGAATCGGGCTGCAGGGAGATGCAGTGAATCTCGGAATTCAGTTCTTTCAAGCGACGGGTGGTACCGACAAAGGTACCGCTTGTACCCAACATGGAAACGAAGTGGGTGATCCGGCCTTGCGTCTGCTGCCAGATTTCATTGGCGGTGCCATGGTAATGCGCTTGCCAATTGGCAGGGTTCGAATATTGATCGGCGTAGAAGTATCGCTCGGGATGCTTGGCCGCGAGCTCGCGGGCCGTGCGCAGGGCGCCGTCGGAACCCTCGGCAGAATCGGTGTAGACGATCTCGGCACCATAGGCTTGCAGGATGCGTTTGCGCTCGACGGAAACGTTTTCCGGCATGCATAAGGTCACACGAAAACCTTGCGCCGCTCCCAACATGGCGTAGGCAATGCCGGTATTTCCACTGGTCGAATCGAGCAAGATTTTACCGGGAATTAACTTACCTTCGCGGCGCGCTTGGGCCACAATGTTGGCGGCAGCTCGATCTTTGATCGAGCCTCCAGGATTGAGCCATTCCGCCTTGCCAAGGATCTGAACGCCGGGGATGCCGGCGGCGACGCGCTCGAGTCGAAGCAGGGGCGTGTTGCCCACTCGGTCGGAACTGGTCTCGCCCAGCTTCGCCGTCGGCGGGTCCGCCCAGCTGGGCTCGTATCCGCCGCCATCGACTTCGGTCGGTGACAGTTCGACCGATTTGGGAGAAGCGCTCGACATCCCGTCGTCATCACTCCGCGTGACCATGGTAATAGGCCGGCCCGTGAAAAAGCTGGCGCAACCAGCCCTAAATTAGATTATAAGGGAGTCTGCTTGGTTCCACAGAAAGCTGGGCATCACTCGCCACGATGCCGCATCTAAGGTACACGACAGGCAAAGTTCGTATGGCTGGCAAACAAGAATCTCGTAGCTACGAAGAAGTGCTGAACTGGTTGCGCGATCATGGCTTCGACCTGATTGAGGCGCCGGGCACCCAAGCTCGGGTGTTTCTGAAAAAGTACAATTGCTCCGCCGCCATCCAGAAAAACGGCGGCGATGCGGTGAAAATCTTCGCCTATCCGGGTTACTTGATCGGGGGCGAGATTTCGAAGCTGGTGAATCGGGGACACCAGCAGTTTTTAAAGACAGCCAAGACCGAAGTTCCCGCCACCGCCGAGCATCTGCATGCCCTGCAGCAATTCACCGAAGAGTTTAAAAAGGCTCTCGCCTTACCCAGCCTGTATAACGAATCGCTGGGAACCGTCAGCGAGTCCTATCAGTACGATCGGATCGTAGATCGCGACAAGCCCGTCGCCGATCGCCCGAAACGCCCCTGGGAGCGCGTCGGAGAGTTGACTGCCACGGCTGCCAAGAAGAGTCCCGCCTAGCCTGCTTGGCTGGGGAGTGGATCGAGGTAGTCGAAGCCTCACTTCCTTCCGCTTCGTGGCCCGGCTACACTACGCCTGGGGTCGAGCATGGATCCAACTTCATCCGCCGCTGTTGCCCTTCTCCTGATGATGTTCTGCCCCTTGGTTGGTTTTGGCCAGCAGGCGGGGGAGGCGAACGCGGCGGTCGAACGCGTGCTTCTTCGCCAAGTCGAAGCCTGGAACCGCCACGACCTTCAAGGCTTCATGGCAGGCTATTGGAACTCTCCTCGGCTGACGTTTTTCTCCCAAGCGACCAAGACATCAGGCTGGCAGTCCACCTTGGAACGCTACCAGAAGCGTTATCAGGCGGAAGGGCGGGAGATGGGGAATCTGCGATTCTCGGATTTAGAAGTGGAGACGCTCGCATCTGATGCGGCCCTGGTGCGCGGAGCTTGGCAGCTGACGACGACCGACGGGAAAAATCCCCATGGGTTATTCACCTTGATCTTTCGCAAGTTTCCCGAAGGATGGAAAATCGTTCACGATCACACTTCAGAAGCAGAGCAATGAGAATTTGCCTGCGAACATCACACCTCGTCCTTGCCGGCCAATTTTGCTCTCTGAGCTCTTTCATGGCGGGTTATGAGTGCTTTATTCTGTGAAGGAACGTCCGGTCCAGGAAGGCAGGCGTTGAGGCTCTGATGATCGCCTTTCCTCTGAGCTCATGGGTTCTCACCGGCGGCGCCGCGGCGCTGGCTGCCTACTTCTTGCTGCGGCAAAAAGCCAAACAACCGGAGGAGATCGAACGCGAGCGGCGCGCTTGGCTCGACCAAGTAGGACGCATCACCGACGGCACCGTGATCGACGTACAGGAGATCGATGGTCATCAGCCCGTGATCATGCTGATCTTTCGCTACGATGTTGCCGGCGTGTCCTACGAGGCTTCGCAGGACGTAACCCGTCTCCGGCCACTCATCAACCTGCAGTCCTGCCGTCTCGGAGTGCCAACCTCAGTCCGCTACGATCCGCAAAATCCGGTCAATTCAATGGTGGTATCGGAACGTTGGGTGGGACTCAGACGCTAGAGTCGCTCGCAAGCCAAGCGAGATCCCACGCTTGCCTGCGAACTGCGCTCCCCCCCGTGGTTTAACTTCCGGCGGCAAATCCGCCCGCGTGGGCCACGGTGATGCGCAGGTACTTGTGGGGATTCACCGGCGTGTTATTGATGCGCACTTCGTAGTGCAGGTGGGGACCGGTGCTACGACCGCTCAGACCCACATATCCGATGGTGTCTCCGCGATGCACAAATTGCCCCGCAATCACGGCAAAGCTGGCCAAGTGCCCGTAGCGGGTCGTGATCCCGTGCCCGTGATCGAGCATGATGGCCCGTCCGTAGCCGCCCATGTAATCCGCCATTATGACCACGCCATCGGCGGGCGCGATGACCGGCTGTCCCACCGAAGCAGAGATGTCCACACCGCTGTGGAAGGCGCCTTCTCCGTTAAAGGGATCAATCCTCTCTCCGAAAGAACCGGTTACCGGACCTTCCACCGGCCACAGGCTGGGAGTCGAGTTGGCTTGCAGCCAGTCGGCCGGAGTCACATTGCGAGTCAGGCCTAACAAGATGCCGTTGGTAGCCGCGCCACTGAGCGCCGTATCTTTGAGAGTGTAAAGCCGATCGAGGGAGGAGCTCACCTGCGCCTCTTCCGCCTTATCACTGGTCGGTGTGAGGATGGGATCGGTCTTCAGGCCGTACAACGAGGAAACTTCGCTGGCCAACGAACCCAAGGATGCCACCTGAATGTCCTTCTCTCTAGCAACCTGCTCCAGTCGCGTGTAGCGGCTCCTCAGTTCTTCCTCTTCGGCCCGCAGTTCATTGAAGCTCGACACCTTGAACAGCATCCGCAAATACGAACTGGCGATGCCGGTCATGCTCAACATCGCGATCACTCCACCGACGACCAGAACGTACAAGTACTGGACGGGGATGGGGATTTTGCGCAGCTGGCCGTCTTCCCCACGCGCCACAAAAAGGATGTAACAATGTTTACGCAACAGGTTCCTCCCTGCGATCAGGCCTGCCCTGCGACGGTCTCGCCGCCAGGCACTAACCGGGCGCTGATCCCGGTTTAACCTTCCTGAGGGTGGGCTCGCGCCTTCTGGTCTTACGATCCAACCTGACCTCAAGGCGCCTAAGACAAACTGCACAAGGCAGTTACCTTGGCCAAAGGCAACGAAGTCAGCTCCTGAACGGTAACAAAGGGCCTTCGGTGCTGTCAATGACCCGGAAGAAAGCAATCCGGTTACCAAAGTCTGATATTGGCCCGTCGTCTGTTAGCGGGGGTAACCAGCCGGGACTTACCATCCGCTGGGTACGCCTCGCCGGGCCGCGGTTCTCAAGCGTCGTCCAAGCCGATATAGTTGAGGCTGCCTTGCCCCTGAAGGAAAACTCACTGATCGCGCGCATACGCGAGCGCGCCCGCCCGAGGGGCGGCGTCGTCGCCGGCATCGGGGATGACGCGGCGGTGCTTCGGATTCCTTCCGGTCACCAGGCCCTGGTTACCACCGATTTCAGCCTGGAAGGCATTCATTTCCGCAGGGAGTGGCACGCGCCGGAAGTGGTCGGCCATCGCGCGCTCACACGAGGATTGAGTGATATAGCGGCGATGGGCGGACAACCGATCGCCGCCTTCCTTTCCTTGGCGCTGCCGCCAACTCTGCCCGAGGCGTGGGTGAAGGGATTTTTGCAAGGCCTGCTCAGCTTGGCCGAGACTTTCAAGGTCAGCCTGGCGGGAGGGGACACCTCAGAATCGCCGGCGGGCGTGCTCATCGATATTGTGGTGGTCGGATCGGTGCCGCGCGATCAGGCCATCCTTCGTTCTGGCGCCCGAGCGGGGGATGGCGTCTACGTGACCGGCACGCTCGGCGGCGCCTCGGCTGC
>JASHSL010000397.1 GCA_030040855.1 Terriglobales bacterium | reverse complement strand
AGTTTACGGGGTGCTGATGGCGTTCGGCATGCTCTATGGCGACCGGGAAATCATCATGTTTCCCCTGCCGTTCATGATGAAGGCCAAGTACATGGTCGCTATCATGATTTTCCTGGTCATCATTGCGACCTTTGATCCTTCGCAAGGGGGAATCGCGAATTTTGCCCACCTTGGAGGACTACTTTTTGGATTCCTTTACATAAAATTCTTTCCCCGCCGAGGCCTGGCCTTTCGCGCCGGCGAGAGTTATTTCGGTCTCCGCAACGCCTTTTATCGTTGGAAACGCCGCCGCACGGCTCGCAAGTTCGAAGTCTACATGCGCCAGCACAATCGCACCATACACTTTGACGAGCACGGAAACTATATTCCGCCCGATGAACCGGATAAAAAGAACGGGGGTACAAAGTCCGGCTGGGTAAACTGAAAGCGGCCATCGGTCTTTGCCCTTCGCGCCGGCTCGTCGGACCTCCGGGTAGACGCCTGATCCCGAACCTTTTCCTGCGCCGGGGATTGGCGACCGATTTGCCCTCGGCGACGACTTTCGAGGGAACCATGTTACTTGCCATTGATCACGGTCCAATCCGCGAGTTGAGGCTCAATCGTCCGCCGGCCAATGCCCTCTCGGGCGAGCTGATCAGCCAGTTGCGGCAGTCCGTCGAAGCTGCTCCGGGCAACGAGACCCGGGCTCTGATCCTCTCCGGCATGCCGCGAAGGTTCTCGGCCGGGCTGGATGTTCCGCTGCTTGTCGGCCAGGACCGTGCCCAAGTTCGAACCGTTTGGCGCGAGCTGTACGGTTTGATTCAGGCGCTGGCCTGTTCGCCGATTCCGATTGCGGTCGCGATCACCGGACATGCACCCGCCGGTGGAACCGTGCTGGCCATCTTCTGCGATTGGCGCGTCATGGCCGAGGGAGATTTCAAGATCGGCCTGAACGAAGTGGCGGTCGGAATCCCTCTGCCCGGAGTAATCCTGGCTGCCCTCCGCCGATTGCTCCCTGCGCACCAAGCGGAACGGCTTTCCGTGGGCGGAGTTCTGCTCTCCCCCCAAAAGGCTCTCAAGGTTGGATTAATCGATGAGGTGGCTGCGATCGACCAGGTCGTCGCGCGTGCGCTCGCCTGGTGCGAGGCCTTGCTGGCTCTCCCGGTTACGGCCATGACCGCCACCCGGCGCGCTGCCCGGGCTGACTTGACCGCCTACTTCAACCAGAATCTCGAAGCCGAGATCGAGCAAGTCCTGGCCGACTGGTGGACTCCGGAGGCCCAGCGCACCTTGCATGCCCTGGCGGAAAAGCTGGGAAAGAGGAAGGAAGCGTAGCTCGACTCTATCCTTGGTGTGCACCCGTTCCCCGAGGTTCGTGCGAGGGATGGTCCTTCAGAACCTCGCTGGCGCCAAAAAACCTCTGGAAGTGCTGCCATATCATGGTGGGTAGGTCCTCGAGTCTCTGCATGCCCTTGAACCCCAGATCGTGACCCACGCCTTCAATCGCCAACAAAGAGGTTTTTGCCGGGATCAGCTTCAGAGCCGCTTCCATCTCCGCAATCGATCCAAAGGGGTCGCGCGTTCCCTGCACAAACAGGGCCGGGGTGGTGAGCCTGGGCAAGTGCCGGCTACGTAGCTCGTCCGGTTTGCCAGGAGGATGCAGGGGATAGGAAAGCGGCAGCAACCCCTCGGCCAAGTCCGGTGTCTCCGCACAAAGCATCGTCGCCTGCCGCCCGCCATAGGACTGCCCGCCAAGAAAAATGCGCCTTGCACCCAGTTTCCCGAGCGCGTTCACCGCGTTTCGCAATCCTTCCCGGTCGCGAGCCGCATTTCCCGGCCGCGGCGGACCGTAGGGGCGGTCCTGGCGAAAAGGCAAATCGCAGCGCAAGACCGTGAAACCGCGCGCCACAAAGGTTTCGGCCAACGCCACCAGCAGTGAACCGCGGCTGTTGCCTCCTGCGCCGTGGGTCAAAACCAAGCCGTCTGGCACCGGTCCCTGGGGGCGGCCGAGAAAGCCACGCACCGGCGGATCGACCGCGGTGTCGGAGAAAGGTTCGAAGCTCGGATTCGTCGTGTTCATGGTGCCATGATGCTACCGAGTGACTCACTCTGAAAGGGGGAAATTTTCGCCTAGGCTGGGCGCCGACGGCCGAGGAGTCTCGAGACTATCGTCGTCCTCGATCAGGGAGCTCGGCTTCGCTGGCAGGTTGGGCCGCGGTTCGCTACCCAGGCAACGCAAAGACCCGGGGCCAGATTTTAGACGTGGGCATTCGCCGAACTGGAGAGGCCAAGGCTGGTGAGGAAGGCAGGGGGTGCCGCGGCGTCAACGCAACAAGGCTCCCAGTTCCTGCGCCGCCGCCCGCAAATGGGGGAGAAACTTGGTCTCCATTTGCTGAATCGAAACCCGCTGCGCATGGGCGCTCACGGCCAGGGCCGCTACCGCTTGATCGTTCGCGGTGGTGATTGGAACCGCCATCGCGCGCAAGCCGATTTCTAGCTCCTGATCTACGATCGAGTATCCGTTCTGGCGGACCAGGCGCAGGACCTGCCGCAGTTTTTCCGGGCAATCAATGGTGTGCTCGGTGTAGCGAGTGAACCGAACCCGGCGGAGATACTCCTCGATCTCTTCCGGCTCCAGATGCGCGAGCAGGACCCGGCCCAGGGAAGTGCAGAAGCAGGGCAGGCGGCTGCCCACGCCGAGCTCGATGGCCATGACCCGGGTTACATGAGCGCGCGCGACATAAATGATGTCCTGGTCGTCGAGAGTTGCCACCGAGGCTGACTCATGCAGCAGATGGCCGAGGTGATCCAGAATCGGCTGGGCCGCGTTGCTCAGCGGCATGGTGGAAAGGTAGGAATGACCGAGGACCAGAATTCTTGGCCGCAGAAAAAATCGGCCATGCTCGTCGCAGCCGGCAAAACCCAGTTGGCGCAGAGTATAAAGGCAGCGCCGCACGGCGGCCCGCGACAGCCCGGTCTTGCCGCTGAGCTGCGAGATGGTCACGTGACGCTTGCGGTCGGCAAAAGCCTGAATTACCGCCAACCCGCGTGCCAGCGAGGTCATGAAATTGGGATCATGCCGGGCCCGGTCGACCTTTTCGCCGCCGCATGAGGGAATATTCCGCACGGTAGGGGAGGCTGCCACGGCTGTCATCCTTCCGAAACCTCTGAGCATACACCGTTTCTAGGCACTACGCGCAAAATTTTGAATCGTTTTAGATACTATCTGCCAGCCCTATCATGTGGCCGTCGCGACCAGGAGCGAAAGGCTGGTCTAGCCCGACCCTCCCTAGAAAGTAAAAATCGCTTGCAGATCGATGCGGCGACTGGCGGTACCAGAAGCAAAAAGGCCGGTGGCAAGACTCTGATAGCGACCTACTTCAGGAGAGTCCACGTCGGCCACCGGGGAGGCTAGGTTCACGCGATTGATGGCGTTCCGCGCGAATACGCCGAGGGTGAGATTGTAGCGACGGTTGGTGGTAGCGCCAGCAAACATGCCTCCCCGATTACTGGAACCGCCCAGGCCCCGGCCGCCCAGGCCGCCTCCAGGAGCGCCGCCACCACGCCCGCCGCCTCCGCCTCCCGGTCCGCCGCCCGGGCTCGCGCCACCCGCTCCTGCTGTTTCTCTGCCAAAGCCAAAGGTCTTGCTTACGCGGAGGTTCGCGGTAAATAAGACGGGAGCCGTACCGTAATTGACGGGAAGCTGCTCGCTGACCGTCGGCATGAGGTTAAAGGTGCCGAGAGGAGTGCAAACCACATTGGTCCTCTCCACGGTTCTGGCGGCACAGGTGCTCGTCGATACCAGGCCCGGCCGGGAATTGTAGGTATCGGCCCCGAAAAGGTCCTCGCCAACGGTAAGGTTGTAG
>JASHSL010000396.1 GCA_030040855.1 Terriglobales bacterium | reverse complement strand
AGGCGGTCAGTCCAGACCACCGTCCAGGTGGCGGTGGACGACTCACCAGCCACGGCGGCCGCAGCCTCAATCGGTTCCACGCCCTCCTGGGGCACCAGGCGGAATGCACATAGAATATCCGTGTCTTTCGGTTCGTAATCCGCGTTGTAGTAGCCCATTTCGGCGTACGGCGTGACGCCGGCCGCCCAGCGGCTCTTCTTCTTGCCCGACGAGTTGTTGCTAGCCATTACTCTCTCCTTCGAGAACCCCCAAATCTTTGCCGCGATTGCTGCTGTTCGCTGGTGCCAGAGGGGCAACCGGGGAGCGCGGTCATGCCCACCAGTAAATGAAAAGTGAAATTAGACGAGGCCTACACCTCGGAGGGGAGTCTCAAGGCCACGAAAACTTGCCTGGGAGAAAGGCACCCACATCGAGCAGCGCACAGTCTCACGGTGGACTGCCGGGCTGGTTGGCCCGGCTCATCCTCGCTTCATCTCCTGAGGCCAGCACGTGAATCAAGGTTTCTTTTCACGCTACGCTGCTGGCCTCCTAAAAGTCTGAATCGGCGACCGCTGCTTACCATCGCAGGGCATCGGAGTTCCAGAATCCGCTCTCTTCGCCTTGCACATCAGCCAAGCGCAATCAGCCTGCCAATCTTTGCCAGGGCCGCGAAAACAAACCGGTCTTGTCGAAGCGGCCACCAAGTCTATGAGTTAGCCCAGGCATGGCGCGTGGGGTGTCCCGATCCAACCCGATCGCCGTGGTTCGCTAGTGAGACACGAGACGCACAATGAAAGCGCGGGCGGCTTGGAATCATTCATCTAGTACTCGGAAAATGAAAGGCTTAGTTACTATTATTTAAGGTTAAGGTTGTGAGACATCGTTGCCACGTACATGTGTCCATCCTGTCTCAGTGCTGGGATTTCAAAGCTTGTGCGGAGAGCTTGTGTCGTGCCATTAAACGATGGAACGTGCGGCGCGGAATCTGAGCCAATACCGCGGCGCGGGATATGTTTCCTCCGGCTTCGACGAGATAGCTCAACAGCGCCTGCCGCTCAAACTGCTCGATCGCCTGCGACCTACCCGATTTGAACCCGAGCTTGGGCTTAAAAGCGAGACCGTCCTGAACATGCAGGGGAAGATGCTCACTTTCGATCTCGCAAGAGGAAGTCAACACCACCGCCCGTTCAATGATGTTTTCCAGCTCCCGAAGATTCCCGGGCCACGAATAGTTCCTCAGTAGCATCAGGGCCTCAGGAGACACTGAGTCCACCTTCTTGTTGACCTTGGCCCGAGCCCGCTGCAGGAAAAATTCAGCCAGGAACGGAATATCCTCCACGCGTTCGCGCAGCGGAGGCAGGGTAATGCTGAAGGTGTTGATCCGATAAAACAGATCCTCGCGGAACGTGCCCTCGCGAATGGCTCTTTCCAAGTCGCGATTCGTTGCCCCAATGATCCGGACCGAAATGTTCTTGGTTCGCATATCGCCGACGGCGCGAATTTCCCCTGTCTGCAAGGTTCGCAGGAGCTTAGCCTGGATCTCGAGCGACATGTCTCCAATTTCATCGAGGAACATGGTTCCGCCATCGGCTTTCTCGAACAACCCCTTTCTGTCGGCATAGGCGCCGGTAAACGCGCCGCGTTTGTAGCCGAACAGTTCACTTTCCAAAAGCGCTGGCGATAAGGCGGTGCAGTTGAGCGTGACCAGCGGTTGATTACTGAGAGCGCTATGGCGATGAATGGCGCGGGCCACAAGCTCCTTGCCGGTTCCGCTCTCGCCTCGAATCAACACCGTGGTAGGGGTAGGTGCAACCTTGGCAATCAGTTCGGAGACCTCTCTCATCTTAGGATTGTTGCCGATGATAAACTCGCTCTCCCCACGCGTCTCCAGTTCCCGGATGGCGAGCTGATACTTGTCTTCAAGGGCCTCGGTTTTGTTTCTGGCCTCGATGAATTCCCAGATGAATCGCGCGGCGTTGCCCCCAATGACCTCCATCTCCTCGGGTTTCAGTTTGTAGATTTCCCGGCTGACGCTCGCGTCCCCGGTCACATCGATGACGAGATTGGCTTCGGTGGAAGTGAGAAGGTCCTGATAATTCGTGGTCACCGGTAAACCGAGCTCCCGGGCGAGCACCATGCCCGGTGCGCTCTCATCTCGGTCCGCCACCCCGACGATTTCGACGGTTGGGTCTTTGCGCAAGAGCTCCACCAAGGCCTTGCCCCCGCTGCCGGCTCCGACGAGTATGACCCGTGTCATGGCACATACAAGTCTATCGCTGGAATACCCAGGCCGAAAAGCAAGTATCCTGGTCTTCACCTTACCACCGGACGAAGAGGTCATAACCTGTTCAAGGGGATGCCGCCTTCGGAGTCCTCATGAAGGCCCTTTTCAAGAAAATTCAGCGGAACGTTGAACCGCAACAGCGACGCCTTCTCGCCTTCCAGGTGAATTTCTGTGAGGGCGGTGCTGCGAATCGAAGGGAACACCGAGCGATAGGTCGACAACGGCACGCCGATCAATTCGCAGAGCGCGAGGCGGATCAGGGTGCTGTGAGAAACCACAAGTACGCGACCTCCCGGGTGCTTGCCTTCCATTTCTTCAAAGCAAGCCATCGCCCGCCGCACGGCGTGATGTGGGTCCTCACCTCCAGGGAGGTAGTGGACCACAGGGTCGGACTGAAAAGCGGCGAACGCCTCAGGGAAAGACTGCTTCATTTCAGCGGCAGTTAGCCCCTCGCCGCGACCGAAGTCGATCTCCCTCAGCCGCGAATCGATGCGGGCAGTCAGGCCGGCCATGCGTTCCGACGGGGCCGTGGTTTCGCGGGTCCGTGACAGAGGTGAGCTCCAGATTGCCGTCAGGTTTGCAGACGCTGCCCAGGTAGCGAGCCGCTCTGCTTGTTCACGGCCCCGAGGGCTGAGCGGAATGTCGGTGCTGCCGGCGTACCGGTCCTCCGCCTGCCACAAGCTTTCACCGTGGCGAACCAGTATGAGTTCGGTCACTCTATGCCGCCCTCTGCCTTCCGTGTTCTGCGAGGCTTGCCGGTACCCAGCCGCGGCGAGCCAGCTCTTCGACGAGCCGCAGGAACGGTTCGCGGAAACGAGCCATCGCGCCATGGCGAGGGTCGATCACTTCGCGAATGCGTACCATTTCCTTCGCAACCTCAGAAATGCGGCGCCCTACAGAAGCAGCCAAAACCGCCATCCCCAAGGCGGCTTGCGCGCTCTCCGGCAGGCGAACAGGCCGCCCGAGAATGTCAGCACGAAGCTGGCACCAGTAGCGGTTGCGAGCTGCGCCGCCGGTTAAGCTGAGGTCTCCACCTACCGGCGCACCTAGCATGTCAAGATAATCGAAGCAGAGCCGCTCGATAAAAGCTACTCCCTGGAGCAGCGCCGCGTAGAGATCAATTTCGTCGGACGGCTCGCCTAGAACAAACCCTTCCGCATCGGGCGCGAGAAAAGGGAAACGCTCACCTCGCGACACCAGCGGATACGCAAGGACACTCGCTGGTTCTCGTTCGGCTGCCTGTGCGCTGAGGGCGTCGAGGTCGCGCCCGGGAAATTTCTTTGCCAGAACCGCAGCACCCGTGCTGGAGGCGCCGCCTGGAAGCCAGTTGCCATCGGGCGAGCGATGCGAGTACACGATGCCGGCTGGGTCGCGCATCAAGTGGGTGGTCACGCCTTTCAGAACCAGGGTGGTGCCGAGTACGGAATTCCAACTGCCTACGTCCAAGGCTCCGGCCGCGATCTGGGCGGCACATCCATCGGTCATTCCGGCTAGGATGGGGGTGCCAGCGGGGATGCCGGTCCTCGCCCCGGCTGGACGGCAGACGGTTCCGAGTTGCATGCCGGAGCGCGTGACCGGGGGCAGGATTTGGTCTGGCACTCCGAGTCCAGCAAGAACTTCGTAGGGCCAGGTCTCGCGCAGGAGATCGTAACCCGTCTTGAGCGCGTTACTCGAGTCCGACGCGACCGGGTGGCCCGCCAACCGGCAATTGATGAAATCGACCTGGTGAGCGAGGCGCGCACCGGAGATCAGGTCGCGGTGCTCACGCAGAAGCCAGAGCAGCTTGGGCAGCGCCCACGACGGCTGCATTCGATATCCGAGTGCAGACCAGACAACAGCCCCAGCCTCGTTGGCATGGCGAGTTTCGTCGATGGCGCGCATGTCGTCGTACATCAGTCCCGGGGTTAGCGCCTTGCCTGATCGGTCGACAAGAAGGATCGTGCCAGAGGTCCCATCAACCGCCACGCCCCGGATTAATGAGGGCGGGAAACCTACAATGGCGGCGCGGCTGGCGCAGCCGAGGGCGCGCCACCATTCTTCGGGATCCTGCTCATGCCGGGGACCGTCACGCCAACTGGCGAGTGGGCAGGAACCCTGTCCAAGCACATGGCCGGTGTGGGATAGGGCAACCGCGCGGACGCTTTGTGTGCCAAGGTCAAAACCTAGCCAGATGCTCTCTCCCCCTTCGTCGTGCTGGGCACTTATCATTTAGGGCTCCGCTTGATCTCTGACCGCACGCGATCTAGCCATTCGCTGCCAAGCCTGCCGACAAGGCGGCGCAGGTCGGCACAATGGGCAGGTGGTTTCTGGTCGATAAGTCTTCAAGAACATCCTCGATCATCACATGGGGCTTGGCCGCACAGGAAGTTAGACTTTTCCCTGGTTGCGACGAATCGAGTAATCATCCGAGGCACGGCAGGTTCGAATCTTACCATCGCACAGTTCTGACCCAGAGCGAGTCCTTCCCCACCAAGGATGACTTGCGAGGAGCGATTGGCACAAGCATGCTGGACAAGGCTCAAGATCGGCTACGGTTGCGCGTAGAAGGTTCCTGGAGCGCGATATGGCGGATCGGAGATCATCCTGATATAGGAGATCAAGGCGTGGATCTCTGCTTTGCTCAGGGTATAGCCGTAAGGCGGCATGAGAGGCGAGCGATTGAGCGCGGGGCCACCGTGGTCGATGATCGCCATTAAATCAGCATCGCTGATGGGATTCAGGGTGTCGCCTTCATTGAAGGCGTGCGGCTTGACCGCCAGGTTGTCATAATTCGATAAGCGTTCCGGCGTGGATTCCTGATCATGACAACGCGCACAATATTTCTCGCTCAATTCTCGGCCGAGAATCTCCTCATAGCCCAAAGCAATTTCCTCAACTTTCAACTCTATGGCTTTCCCCACCGCATTCAGCGCGCTGGCCGTCAACTGATAGCGGCCGGCCATTTCGCCGAGGGATACATTGGTGGTGAACTGGCCACTCGAATCGGTTGGTCCCGTTGGCGGGTCGAAGATAGTGCCCCTTGGCCCGCGGATGGAAACCAAAGCCCCCGGAACCGCGCTGCCCTGATCGTCGTTGACCTGCACAATGACCGGCTGCAGCAGCATGCCACCTGCGGCGGCTGCCTGTTTCCCACCGCTCACTTCAACCAAGGCACTGACACCACGCGCAGGTTTCGAGGCGGCGTTAGACGCAGGTGTTCGCGTACAGCCAGCTAACACCAGCCCAAGGGAGAGGAATCCCGTCAATATCCTGAGATCTCTCACTTTCTGGTCTCCTGCCGTGCCGATTCCTTCTGGGACATGAGGAAGGCTGTGAGCGCGCGGGCATCTTCCTCGGTCAGGTTTCGATTGGGTTCGATCGTCCCCGGACGCAGGGCTTGGGGATCCTTCAACCAGTGATAGACCCAGGTGGCATTCAGGCGCGAGCCAACTTCCGTAAGCGTAGGACCAATGTACCCCTTGTCTGCCTTAGGGTCGACTATGTGGCACGATTGGCAGGCGTATTTGGAATAGAATAGTTGCCTGCCCTCCTCTACCAGGACGGCTGGGTATCCGGAGTTCGGCATGGATTCCCGGTCGAACGACGGTGTCTGATAGACAGTCATGATGTAGTCCGAGAGCGTTGCGATCTCGTCCGCTGTCAGGTTGAACTTGGGCATGCGGCGGATCAAGGCCGGCCGCAGGGTATTGGGATTGCGCAGAAACTCTTCCAGCCATTTGCCCTGAACCACGGATCCTTCCCAAGTGAGATCGGGTGCCAGATCACTGCCCCGTCCGTTGATCCGGTGGCAACTGAAGCAGGCCAGATCATTCATCAGTTGTCCGGCTCTTCCTGCCGGCTGATAATTCGAGGCCGGAGAGAGTGGTTCGGACAGCCTCGCCGGCAGGGTCTGAGCACGCTCATTCAAGGACAGTAAGGCTGTTGTAATGGCGTCAATTTGCGCCGCCGTGAAATTGTACTGCGGCATCTTGAGCCCGGCAGCAAATGCCCGCGGTTGACGCAGTTTGCCGGAAATGTAGGCGGGGAGGGTGTGCGGCATGCCCGCAGCAAAAATCAGCTGAGAAATCGGTTTGCTGCCGATACGTGTCAGTTCCGGCGCGAAGTTTTCCGCCTTCTTGATGCCGCTGATCTCGTGACAAGAGGCGCAACCGTACTCTGTACAAAGCAACTTGCCGTGCGCAACTTGCTCGGGAGTTCGAGGATCCAGGTGAACGTTGGCCAGAAACTCGGAATCGCTTTTGGTTTGCAGATAGCCGGTAAGCACTGCAACCTGCGCGTCGCTGAAGCGATAGTGCGGCATCGCGGTAAGCGGATCGTAGACGCGAGGATTCTTGATCCATGCAGCCAGCCACTCTGGTCGTACCTTGTTCCCGATTCTGGTGAGTTCCGGACCGATGTCGCCGCCAACAACGTTGCCGGCTGCGTTTTGTACGGCGTGACAGGTGGCGCAGAATGACTCGCCGTAAAGACTGGCGCCGGCCGTCGGATCCGACGGGGTGTTCTGCGCGGCCGTCGGCAAGCTGAACGTGTCCCCCGAAATCGGGGTGCTGTTGGCGATCAGGAAGGCCGAAATGTCGCGCGCTTCCTCGTCGCTCAACTTGAAATTCGGCATCCTCGCCGTTGCGGCATAAGCTTGCGGATCTTTAACCCAGGCATAAATCCACTCGCGAGTGGTCTTTTCGGCGATATGACTAAGCGATGGCGCATCATCCTCGGCTTCGAGCGACCCCCCTTCCGGCAGCTTGACCGTATGGCAATGCGCACAGCCGTAGCGTGCCATCAGTCGTCGCCCTTCATTCAGTTGAGGTGTGCCGGTCAGGGGCGCGCGGTGGCATTGGCCGCAAGAGGACTCGAGGTAGCGTGCCGGAAGCATGGGTTCCTCCCATGCCAGAGTGCTCATATGAGCCTCTTCTACTGTCGTCGCAGCTCCTTGTCCGCGATGGCAGATCACGCACCCAAATTGCTCGATGTCATGTGGCATAACCGGATGGCGGCGGAACGGTTGCAGGCTGACGTCAGTCAACCCGGCCTCCTTCACTCCTACGTGACAGGTGGTACAGCGGTCCACGACACCGAGCTCGGGAATCCAGATCTGTTGGATTCCTGCCTGAAAATGACGTCGCAGTGTAACGGCATCGCCTCGGCCACGAATCATCTTGAGATAGGAATTCTGATAATGACGCCATTGGCTGAAATGGTCCTTGGAGGGCGCGATCGCCAATGAGAGCAGGAGCAACAGGCTCAGGGAGCCGAATGCGCGGATCGGATCTCCGAAGAGTTGGCTCCACAGCGACGGTCGTCGGTGTTTCGAAGGTTCCACTACGCTCTCCAAGGCCAGACCCAGGACCATCCTGGGCCACGGAAGAAGGTGCCGATGGCGGTCAGTGCCAGCAGCTCAAACAAAAACCAAGTCATAATCCAGAAGGAAAGCGGTTTTGAGGCCAAATACCGCCGAACCGGGGAGCGAGATTCGGCGGAACTGTATGCCGCTGCTAACATCGGAACCACGATCATGAGGGTGGGGACCAAAGCTACATAGACGTGAAACAGCAATAAGAAAAGAGAGAGCGCGCCGGCGACCACATAAAAGATTGCTAATCGCCGCGGTCGATCCTTGACGAAGACTCCCTCGGCTTCGACGTTGATGTTGAAATAAGGAATGACAATCAACGCAATGACAACTAGGGTCGGAGCGAGAACACCGGCGACTGTCGGCGGAAAGTAGTGCAGCAATTCCTGCAGGCCGAGAAAATACCAAGGCGCCTTGGCAGGGTTCGGCGTGTGCGAAGGATCGGCGAGCCCCTCTAGCGGTGCGTTAAATCCCAGCGCGATCCAAACCAGCGCCATGGCCAGAACCTCGATGGCGATTGCAACCCGGAACAACGCCTCGGGAAAGGTCTGCACGACCTCTTCGTCTGTGACTCTGACCTGCGCGGAGGTACGGCGCGTTACGAAGACCACGCGGCGAGGTTCTCTCTTGGCGTTCGAATCCACACCGGCGATGAAGTCCTTTCTATCGCTCATCGATCCTCCTTGGGCGCGGACCTGTCGGAGATGGCCGGCGGTTGGCTGGAGTGGGAATACAAGCCCCCGTCCTTGCGGATGCGCCAGAAGTGAATCGCAATGAAGACCATGGCGGCCAGAGGCAAGATCATGCAGTGGAGCACGTAAAACCGCAAGAGCGCATTCGCGTTCACAAAGTTTCCGCCCAGCAGAAGGAAGTGAATCTTATTGCCGATCAGCGGAACGGCCGAGGCGATGTTGGATCCGACCGTAATGGCCCAGAATGCTAGCTGATCCCATGGCAGCAGGTAGCCGGTGTAGCTGAGAAGCAATGTGATCAGAAGCAGAATTACCCCGATGATCCAATTGAACTCTCGGGGAGGGCGATAGGCTCCACGATAGAAGACCCTGAACATGTGAGCGAACACCAGAAACACCATGGCATGCGCAGACCAGCGATGAAGGTTGCGCAAAAACAGACCCGAGGTGACCACGAACTGCAGATCTTTGGTATCAGAGTAGGCCTGGGGAACCGACGGATGATAGTAGAGCATCAGCAAGATTCCGGTGCTGACCAAGATCATGAACGTGCCGAAGGTCAGCGTTCCCAAATACCAGGTCACGCCGATGTTCAACATGCGGCGCCGGACTTTGGTTGGAAACAGGTGCAGAAACACATCCTGCTGAATGACGAGAGAGCGATGCAGCGTGCTCGCGCCTGTGCCGCTGCGGAAGATGGAACGCCATACGCGGCTCTTCCGCAATTGGTCAAAGTAGTTCGCGCTAGTTACCATGTTCACACCCTCAAGAACTGCATCGAACGGATGGTGGTAGAACGATCCACCATGAGATCGCCTTCCTCACTGAGCCACACCCGGTACCAGGGCAGCGAGCGTGGCGCGGGTCCTTCAATCTTTTCCCCAGTACGGCTGAACTTGCTGCCGTGGCATGGGCAGGCAATAATGCCCAGTTCCGGCTTCCAGGCGGTCAAGCAACCTAGATGAGTGCAAACTGCCCCCAGGGCAAAGAACCCTTCGTTGGAATGAATGAGGTAGATTCCCGAGTTCGCGTCCAGGGTCACAGAGTCAGGCGGATAACTTTCAGGCTTGCCGACGTTTAGGATCGGCGAAGGCTCAAACAGCACGTTGGGAGACAGGAATTGGTATCCAAAACCAACCGCGCCTACGGCCGCGATGCTGAGGGATCCGACACCCAGCTTGACGAAGAACGCACGTCGATCGCCGTCCTGCAACTTGGCGGGTTGGAGTTGTCTTTCGTCGGGCATAGTTCCTCTCCGTGCACCGGTCTTACCGGTTGTTCTGCGTGCCAGCGTCAATCGCTGCCACGGAAATGATTCCGGTCGCCTCCGCCGGAACCAGGTTGTAGGACTCCATGGTGATGGTTCCCACCGGACACCGCATGGCGCAGAGTCCGCAACGGATACAGCGGGTCTCGTCCTTCAGCATCGCGGAGCCGGAGATCACGGCGAGTTCGTCAGCTGCAATTCCCTCCAGTTCCGCTGCAAAACATTCCTGGTTGTCACGGATGTGTTGCCTAGTATCGGGTGCGAACTGAATGCGGTCGAGAGAGACCAATTCGAGGCAGTTCTCTGGACAGACATCCACGCAGCCGCCACAGAGAATACAAAGCGTGCCATCCTCCTCGTAACCCTCGAAGACAGTGTTGACCCAGCAATGGAGGCAGCGTTGCGCTTCCTCCATCGCGCTTTTCTCGTCGTAACCGACCTCGACTTCGGTCACACCCGTGCGGCGTTCCAACGGTAGCATGGGAACGGGCTGGCGGACGATGTCAAGAAGATCGGGAGGCATGGCATGACGCCGCAGAATTTCGACCTCCACGATGGGCTCGGGATGTTTTTGCCCCCGCAGATATTCGTCGATACCAATGGCCGCCCGCTTGCCGTCGGCAACGCTGTCGATGATCAAACGCGGACCGAATACACAATCGCCACCAGCGAAGATCCCCGGAGCCGAAGTCATCAGGGTTTCAGGATGGACGGCGATGAGCCCGCGGGGAGAAATTTCCACTCCATCTTCCGGCTTCAGGAAGTCGAGTTTCGGCGCTTGGCCGATCGCCATGATGATCGTGTCGCATTCAATTAGGCTCTCGGTTCCTTCGTAGAAAGCGGGATTGAAGCGCCGATTCTGATCAAAGACCCACTTCGTGTTCAGTGTCTCGAGGCCCACCACTTTCCCGTTTTCTCCCCGCACGCTCTTCGGTCCGCGACCGGGGCGAAGAACGATGCCTTCGGCTTCAGCTTCTTCGATTTCTTCGAGCGCGGCAGGCATTTCTTCCCGCCGTTCCAGGCAGACAATCGTGACCTCGCGGGCCCCCAGGCGGAGTGCGGAGAGGGATACGTCTACCATCTCGCGGGTCGCGACGGCGTAGACACTTTCTGCAGACGGTTCGAGATCCTGTAAGCCCGCTGCGTGTTGCTTTACGACTTCTCTGGCCGCAGAACGTGCCACATCCATCGCGACATTTCCGCCTCCAATCACGACGACCTTCTTGCCAATCGTGAACTTGTAGCCAAGATTCACATTCAGTAGGAAATCAATGCCCTTATACACTCCGTCCAGGTCAACTCCAGGAAGGGTGAGATCACGACTGCGGTGCGCACCTACGGAAACGAGCACGGCGTCAAAACCTTGCTGGCGCAAATCGGAGACCATGAAATCTCGTCCCGCGGCATGGTTAAGCTTGAGAGTGATGTCACCGGTTTCCAGAATCTCCCGGACCTGCGCTTCGACTACGTCGCGAGGCAAGCGGTACGCGGGAATGCCAAGGTAGAGCATTCCGCCAGCCACGGGCGCAGCTTCGAAGATGGTCACCGCGTAGCCCATCAACGCCAAATCGTGGGCGGCGGAAAGCCCGACCGGCCCTCCGCCTACGACGGCAACTTTGTACGGGAGCTGGTTCGCACGGCGATGAGAGTTGACATCGACCCGATGTTTCGACTCCGCTCCATAACGTTCGGTCAGGAACCGCTTCAGCGCACGGATCGCAATGGGACGATCGATTTCGCCGCGACGACAGGCGCTTTCGCAAGGATGAGCACAAACGCGCCCGCAAATGGACGCTAGCGGGTTAGGGTCGCGTGCGAACCGGTACGCTTCCTCAAAGCGTCCTTCTGCAATCAGAGCCACATAGCGGCCGGCGTTGGTGTGAGCCGGGCACGCCATCATGCAGGGGAAGTTTGCGTTGAGCCAGTCCTTATCGACCCTTTTGTTAGTGTAACGCCTCAGCATGAGGACAATCCACTATCTCTTGCTTCTTAGGCTCAGTTTCTGAACGGTTCAGTGACCCACACCGATTAGTTTGGTTAGAGTAAAATCCGCCGTGGTATCGCCGGAAGAAGTCACGGATTTCGATTGGCTCTTCGCACCTTCGTTCCATGCGGTTACGGTGTAGCTTCCGTCGGGGACGTTCTCGATCCTGTACTCCCCGGACTTGTCGGTTGTTGCAAAGTACGGAGTTGGCGAAACAATAATGTACGCCGACATCTCCGGGTGCACATAGCACATCAAAGGAATCGCACCGGGATTATCGAACTTGAAACTGCGCATTTCTCCCTTCGGCCAGGTGCCCATGTTGTGCGCCAGCTTCTTGTTGCCGCCGACCGAACTCCACGCGACGTTATGTGCAACCGTGTCACTGTTTTGGAACTCGACCGTAGTACCTTGTTGCACCACTAGAATATGTGGTTGAAACAGGAGAGCCTTCTGATCCATGCTGGCGTGGCCGGTAGGCGCTGGAAAGGCCTTCCCGGGAATGGCCTCAATGTAGATTACCGATTCTCCCGAAACACCTGAGACTTTGCCTTTAATCGTGCCAGCATTTGAGGCTGCGGTAACGAGCAATGTTATAAATACTACGGATAGTACAGGTTTCATCGATCTTCCTCCTCGTCGTGTCTTGCCTGCTGTAATCGGGTATGAATGTGGCCAGCACTGGCTCTGCGCTTTAGCTGACTGGACCGACACTCTAACCGATCGTCCAAAACGTCGCAAGTGATCTAAATCACCGGTGATGTCAAGCCGCTTGTGTAAAAACCCTGAGGGTGCGCTTTTTCCACTCCAGGTTAAATCTCTGGAAGATGGAATAGATGATGCGATCCACACTCTTCACATTGACGAAGCAGACCATCGGTCTGGTCCTCCGACGTACTTCGACGAAACAACGCTCAATCACGTTGGTGGTGCGCAATTTACGCCACAAATGCTTGGGAAGGGCAAAGAACGAAAGTAGTTCCGGCAAATCTAGCTCCAACTGCGTCACCATGCTGCCGTAGGCTTGTTTCCAGCGTGCCCGGAAGTTGCGAAACGCAGCTTGGGCTTTAGCCTGAATAATTCGTGATTTTTAAGACAAGAGAAGCCTCCTGTGCTACAAACAGGTTGACGAGACGCAGTTTGAAGCACTTCCGGAGGCTTCTTCGTGTCTGTCATCTAGGGCCTGCGGCCCGCGAAACCACATGAAAATTGCTTAGAGCCAAGCCATAATCCAAGATGGCTGGGAGCGGCGAGATTGATTCGTCAATGGAGAGGCCGAGGCCGTGTGTCTGTCTGATCCGGAGCGTGCGTGATAGAGCGAATGAATGGTGCGTTGTCTTCTCCCACTG
>JASHSL010000395.1 GCA_030040855.1 Terriglobales bacterium | reverse complement strand
AAGGCTAATCCCGTCCTTCGAATCTCTGCCGCTAGCCACCACAACCCAATCACTCACCGAACCACTTGCCTCAGTATCCCTTGCAGCTTCCGGCTACGGATCTGGTTCCAAGTCGGAATCCAAACCTGGGTCGTTTCAGACAAACACATACGGGTCATTAGTGGAAAGCGGCGTCGAGAACAAGGTCAATCGCGGCTTGGCCATTAGAAATGAAAAAATATCATCGGGAGAAATTGGAAGCGAATATCTGTGGTACTTTCCTTTCTTACGTTGATGTGGTGTTTGCCGATTCTGGGCTGATGAATTGGACTGCACCTAAGGTGCAACTCCCCCGCGCGCAGTTCTTGTGCCATCCTCCATCTAAACACCGCGGGGTGCGTTAGCCGCGGCTCCGACCCTCGTGAGAGCTGGAATGGAATTGCATTCCATGGACTGAATCGCAACCGACTCCCTTCAAAGCCAGAAATATAAAGCCTCAATACATTACATTTTCATTTCAGTTTTGGTCGACGGTCGATCAGGGTGGCCCGTGGAATGCATCTAAGCAGTTGAAAACATTGGGTAATTGGTGGCGGCGGTTGGACTCGAACCAACGACCTACGGATTATGAGTCTGCCCAACACAGCTGATTCCAAGGACTTGCAACAGGATAGCTCTGCAGAACGCGGCAAAGTCTTGCAAACTGCGCAACTCCCGCGCAACAGAAAAGGCGGTGCCGTCGAGAAAAAGCAGCAGACTTGATTTCCGTCTTGCGCACCTTCGTGCATTTGCAGGCTATCAATCGCTACACATGGCGCCGTTTCGTGCAAGCAGAAGAGCGCCGCGGCGGTGAAGGAGCTGTGCGCTGATTGGGGTGTAGTGAACCGGAAGCTTTAGTACTGCTCTGGAGTCGGGAAGATCCAGGTCATCGAAGATACGCATAAATTCATTTTCCGTATGCGCGAGGTGTTGGACTCACCACTGAAGTCCATAGGCCCGCTTGGTACGGTTCGCTTGTCGGGCAAGCCCTCAAGCCACAAAATGACGTGGCCCGTTCCTTGAAAGTCTTTCTCAAGCGAGCCCCCATGCCATGAAATCCGCTCGTCTGCCATGTCGGTCCCATCATTGACCAAGGCGAAACCGAAGGGGCGGCCGTTGATGTGCTGCAGTTCCATTAATGTTGTTCCCAGAGATACTCCGTGGACGCCGTGCCACCGGCTTTTCTTGCCTCGGATTTGCGCCGAGCTAGGGTTGGCCCTCCGGTCCGGATCCTTCCACAGGATCTCGATGCGGCGCTCCGGATCTTCCGGAAACAAGAACGTTGCAGGCTGCATCTCTCCCTCGCCCATGTCTACGTCCTGATCCACAACATTTGCAGCGCCGTACAACCGCACCAAGTCCTCTCGGGTGGTGTATGCATTGATCGATCCATTCGCCCCATTGGCCAGAATCAGCCAAGAATCGGCTTCGGTTTGCCCGACGGCGCACAACGATACCCCTGCCAGGAAGCAGAGAAGACACGCTTCGCGAAGATGGCGGGCAGTTCCGCAGCGTTTAATCGAGACACCCATCAGTTACGGCCTGTGTTGCATGGCATGATTCTTTCAAGAAGTTCGCTGTTCGGCTAGTCGCTTTCGAGCTGTACGATTTCCTGTCCATCGGAGACCCGCAAGCAGAAATGACAACCAAGATGGCGGTCGCCTCGATCCTTGCTTGGCTCGTGCTATTTTCACTAGCAGCCTGCAGCCGCCTGCCTGCTCCCCATCCCGATCATCCCCGCCTGAGTGACAAGGTCGCGATGCGCGACATTACGTTTCGCAGCGCTTCCCTCGAACGCGAAATCACGTACCGTGTCTTCCTTCCATCCAATCTGTCAACCAGGCAGAAGCTCCCGGTCGTCTACTTGCTCCACGGCGGCGGAGGTGATTTTCGCGAGTGGAGCAACGATTCGGATGTGTACCGCTTTGCTGAAAAGGGACTGATTCTCGTGATGCCGGAAGGCGAGTCTTCCTACTACACAAATTCGGTCGACCGTCCCAAGGACCGCTTCGAGGATTACATCGCCAAGGACTTAATCGCGGACACGGAAACGAAATTTCCAGTTGACGCATCGCGCCGTGCCATTGCGGGAGTTTCGATGGGCGGCTTTGGCGCTATCAAGCTGGCCCTGAAATACCCGATGCTTTATCAGTTTGTTGGTGCCCTCAGCCCAGCAATCGACGTGCCCAGCCGTCCGTTTTCCATCAAACGGATTTCACAGTATCGCCATTTTGCGTCGATCTTCGGCGCGTGGGGAAGCTCCACGCGCCGGGATAACGATCCGTTTGTCCTCGCCCGCCAAGTCGATCCCAACAAAGTTCCGTTCATTTATTTCACTTGCGGTGAGCAGGAAGGCTTGCTGCCGTCAAATCGTCAGTTTGCCGCTTTGCTCGGCCAAAATAACTTTCACTTCGAATTCCTCCTCGGCCCGGGCGGTCATGACTGGAACCAATGGAACAGCCATCTCCAAGACATGTTTGCGAGGCTGCTCGATCACATCGCGAGCGGCCAGCCCTGATCGCTAGGGCGGTCCGTGTTGCGCCCTGGCAGATTCTTCGTCCGGGTACACTTCCAAGCCCCCTGGAGCGAGACAATTCCTCGCGGAGTGCGACCCCAAGAATAAACGGAGAACACTTAGGAACTTGTGAGTGTAGTTTGTGGTCTCTTACCAATAGGCGGCGGGGCATTATGTTCGAAGGTGAGTTGGCTTGTAGTCGTTATAGCGATTCTGCTGGGCATGGCAGTCATAGCCGTATCTGGGGGAACATCTACTGGCGTTCGTCCACCGGTTGCTGTTTTTGTCGCGATCGCTGCGGGCTGCGGCCCTATCCTAGCTTCGCTGATCGCCCCGCATGATCCAAGAAGAGCGGCACGGATCGATCTCTGGATAGCCCCGTTCACGCCTTTCTTCACCCTCCTATTTCAATGGGAATTTGGCGGTTGCCTGAAGGCTGGCGCTGTGTTTTTCGGGGCCATTGTCACGCCGGGTTTCTTCTGGCTCCTGACATCACGGCGCAATTGGCCTCAGCTCCTCCAGTCACAATCTCCCCGTTGGTCTCCCTCTGTGGTCTTTCGAGTTTCGGGATTTTTCTGCCTCCTTGCGGCCCTAGGAGCTTTCTCGTCTCTATTCGTGCCTTGGTGGAGTCCGATCGGTGACTGTTTTGGGCGGCCGCTATATACCGAACAGGGAGTTCCTCAAAACATAGACTTCACCGCAAAGATTGTGTTTGTCGGGCCTGCCACTTACCATGGGAGGTCTCTCTGGTCAGTCGCCCGTGTGGAACAAAGCTTCTCGGGCGTGCCATCTTGGGCCGCACACTTTGTCTTTCTTCGCGGCTATTTTCCGTCAACAGATAGACTTGAGCGTTACTTCATCGAGGGAGTACGGAGTACAGGGGCAATCACTCGATTCTTGCCTGTGATTGAGCCAGTTCCGTGCGGACGCACGGCACGCATTGGCGATGCCGTCGTGGCGCTACGGGTTATGCAAGACGGACCACCTCGCTCTGGAGTGCGAATAGTCGGGCGGGTGTTCGACGGATTGACTATTCGAAAACCGGTGCCCGGCGTCGGGGTCTTGGTCGCTGGGCCGTCGGGCGAGAGGGTATTGACCACAGATCAGTTAGGCATCTTTGATGTGATTGGGCTGCCCCCTGGAGAGTACACCGTCAAGATCGCTGGGCAGAATCGGCATGGGGTTTATGCACCTCATTTGGAAGGAGGAGCAGCCTATGACAGCGTTTTTTACTTAAATTGAAGACGAAAAGCACCACTGTCGATAAATCTCGATCTCTAACAATGTCGGCGGTGTCAAGCACTCTTTGAGCCCGCGCAACAGAAACAGCGGTGTTGTCGATAAAAAGAAAAGCCAGCACGCTTGATTTCTATCTCGCGCACTTCCTTGCATTTGCGGGCTATTGACTCTCGGTCCGACTAACTGTACAGTTCATATCAGCGAAATGGAGAGTTGATGTCCCTTGACACCACCAACAAGAACGGCACAATAGTGGTTTCTGCCCTGCATGCCCGTGCAAACTTCGGCAAACTCCTGCGTCGTGTGGAGGACGAGCGGCGGTCGCTCGTCATCGAGAAGCGTGGGACTCCCAGAGCAGTGCTGCTCAGCATCCGGGACTATGTCAAGCTCGCCACCCCCGAGCCGGAGGTATTGCGCGTCATCGGCGAGGAATCTAAGCGCAATCGCACGAACACTCTGACCACGCGCCAGATCGACCAGATCATCAAGTCTTCTCGGATTCAGAAATCGAAGCGCTAATGCTTCCCCTACGCCTGGTCATTGATACCAATGTCCTGGTCTCCGCTGCCTTGAAGCCGGAAGGGCTGCAGCGCACGGTCTTTCTTTTGGCAATTACGAAGCCGGCACGTCTCTATGTGTCCCATCCCATCATGGAAGAATATCTCCATGTTCTTTCTCGGCCGGAGCTTAAAATTCGGAAGGGCCTCCGCAGACAACTGCTGCAGTTGGTGAAGAACCACAGTTACACCGTGGTGCCTTCGCAGCGGCTTGAAGTCACGGGCGATATCGATGACAATATGTTCCTGGAATGTGCTGACGCAGCCCGAGCGGATTATCTCGTGACCGGCAATCTGCGCCACTTTCCGAGATTCTGGAAGAAAACCAAGGTTATAACCCCTCGTGAATTCATCGGGCTCGTCGCACCTCATCTAGTGAAGTGAACGCACAACGGGGCAGAATCTCGGGGCCTAAACAACTGCTCTGATAACAAGGTCGCCGCTCTTAAACTGGTCTTATAAATCCGGCAGACTGCGGTAGTTGATGCTATTGCATTGGCGTGAAGCCAACATAATCCTGAAGATTTTAGGTCGCCAGGCAGGTTGGGTTCGACCGGACACGACTGGGGTACAGTCT
>JASHSL010000394.1 GCA_030040855.1 Terriglobales bacterium | reverse complement strand
CAATACGGCGTATATGCCGACAGGTTGACGAGCGACGGGCTGGTGAGTCTGCAGGGGATGAAACCGTTCGGTGCTGTTCTACGGCGGATCATGGATCGCCTTCGGCCGAGTAAGCAAGATATGGAGTGAGGACTTGGCCATACCAACCACCTCAGTCGATTCGTCGATCCAAGCTCGAATCCTTATCCACTGATGGCGGAATTCGTCGTCCGCCGACCCGGAAGGACGAGAATCGGCGACTGTATCCGGCTACGGTCTTGGTTTGAGGGTTTCGGGCGGGTTCGAGTCCCACTCGCTCCACCAGATTTTTCTGCAAGAGATCTAGGCCGAACTCTTGGCCGTGGAGTAGGAATAGGCGAGAGGATGAGCCTGGGCGTCGATGTTGCGGCGCAGCTCGCTCCAGATGCCCTCAGGCATGGAGAGAAATACGCGCACCACTTGCGGATCGAACTGGCGTCCCTCGCAACGCTTGATCTCTTCGCGCGCCGCGGCCACGCTTTGCGCCGGCCGATACGGCCGATCCGAGGTGATGGCATCCAAAGCATCGGCGATCGAGAAGATGCGTGCGCCCAAAGGAATCTCGTTGCCCTTCAATCCGCGCGGATAGCCGCTTCCGTCATACCATTCCTGGTGGGCGTAGACGATCTCAGCCGCCTCGGTCAGGAACGGTATCTTGGTCAACATCTTGTATCCAAGATAGCAATGCTCGCGCATGGTTAGGACTTCCTCGGGCGTCAAGCGGCCTGGCTTGCGCAGGATGTGGTCGGGGATGGCCATCTTGCCGATGTCGTGCAAGAAGGCGCCGCGAGCGATAACCTTCACTTCGTCCTTCGGCACCCCGATGGCCCGCGCAATGGCCATGGTGAAGGCGGTGACCCGTCTCGAATGACCCTCGGTTTCGGCATCTCTGAGGTCCAGCGCATTGCCTAAGGCTTCGAGGGTGATGTCGTAGGAGCGCTCAAGCTCGACCACCGCTTTGCCCAACTGGGCGGTACGCTGTTCGACCAAAGCTTCGAGCTTGGTTTGGTAGGCCCGGTTTTCTAGTTTCAACCGGCGATTTTCGAGAGCCCGCCGAACCGTGGCCAGGAGCTGTTCCCGTTCGAAGGGCTTGAGCAGGTAGTCGTAGGCGCCGTCGCGAATGGCCTTGAGTGCGACCGAGATATCATGCACCGCAGTTACCATGACCACGGGCATATCGGGATACTTCTCTTTGATTTTTTCGAGCAGGTCCGTCCCGCTCATTTCGGCCATCATGAGGTCGGAAAGCATGAGCTCGAATTCTTCGCCGGATTCGAGCAAGGCCAACGCCTTCAGGCCGGACGAGGCTTGAGCACACCGGTAGTTGGCGTTGCTCAGCATCGAACAGACGATCTCCCGGATCGCGTCCTCATCATCGACGACCAGGATACGATCAGCAGGCATGGTATATCAGTGTACCGCGAACCGATTCCATTTCTGAGTTCCTAAAGTAACCCTCCCTTCCGGGAACGTGCATTGTCAGCTATGCCCGCCATGGTAATAAGGTAAACGGGTACCTAGAGAACATATCGTCGATGAACAACTCTGTCCTTAATGTCTGGCACGGGTTGGGGGATCCGACTGTTCCCAGGCTGATGGCAGTGGAATCGGCCACGCTAGGCGTCTTAGCAGCTACTCTACTCGTATTCCGCACTTTTCGCGAGCGCTACCTCCTGCTCTGGATCCTGGGCTGGCTGGCATATTTTGTCTCGGGATGGAGCCAAGAGCTTTCCGGATTACCGCCTAGTTACCTGGAAGCGATTTCGCAAGCGCTGTTTGTCCTGGCCGTGGCCTTGTTTGCCAGCGCCGCCCTGCTCTACTCGCACGCGCGCAAGCTGCTGGCTCCCCTGCTGGCCTTTGCCGGCCTGGTGATCGCGTATGCCGTGCTGCGCGGTCTGTTGTGGCCGGACTCCTACTGGCTTCGCCTGGGGTTAGAGATTTCCTATCGGCTCATGGCGCTTGTGGCCGCCGCGCAATTGATCCGTTTCCGCTGGGCGCGCTGGGAGATCGGACCCTGGCTGCTCAGTCTCAGTCTCTTGCTGCTGCATCTGGACTGGCCGCCGTTCAGCTCTCACATGCCTCCCGGCGTGGCCTTGGTGACCACTCTCCTGTCAGGATTCAGCATCCTGATTGTGGTCTTTGACGAGTCGAAGGTGCGGACCCAACGCTTGGGGGTCATCAATTCCCTGACCAGCAGCATTACGCGCGCCCAGCAGTACGGCCCGATGATGGTCACCGCGCTGGCGGAATTCAAGAAGCTGATGCTGGCCAAAGCGGCCTGGTTTCGCCTGCTCGAGGATGACAAGATGGTGATTGTCCAGCAGATCGGGCTGACGCGGGATTTCCTCAGAGATCGCGGGGCGGTCGCCAAGGATGATAAGTTCGAACAAACCATGAAGGATGCAACTCCGATTGTGCTCAAGACGTCGTCGGCCGACGACTGGGTGCGCCCCTACTTGAAACGGGAGCGCTTCCATCACATCGTTCTGGTGCCGGTGCTCGGCAAGAAGTCGACGATTGGCATTTTGGCGCTGGGCAGCCGTCACCGTCTGTCCTACACCCCGGAGGAGCTGGAATTTCTCGCCACCAGCGCCCATCAGCTGGGTCTGGCGGTCGAAAATCTCCGTTTGGTGGAACAGATCGTGCGCTCCCACCGCCAGTGGGCCAACACCTTTGATTCCATCCAAGATCTGGTTCTGCTCCACGACTCCGAGTTCCGCGTCATGAAGGCCAATCATGCCTTGCTCGAGCGGCTAGGGTTGGCCCCTGCCGACGTAGCCGGGCAGTTGTGCGAGACGGTGCTGCCGCGAGCCGGGCACTGGAGCGAATGCCCCTACTGCAACACGGCCGCCGACGGATTTCAGGAGGTTTCCGACCCCTGTTTCGGCGGATATTCGATGGTTTCGACCTCGTCCTACACCGAGCAGGGCAGCGAGCAGAAAGGCACTATCCACGTGGTGCGGGATACCTCCGACCGGCGGGCGGCGGAGGAGAAGTATCGATTGCTCTTCGAACAGGCGCAGGAAGGCGTCTTCGTGGCCACTCCGGATGGCAAGCTGCTCGACGCCAACAACGCCTTTGTGCGCATGCTCGGATACGCGAGCAAGGAAGAGATTAGCGCTCACAATCTCGATCAAGAGCTCTATGCCTTTCCGGAACAGCGTGAGAGCCTGCGGCGCAGCATCGATTCCGAGAACCACGTGCAAAATTTTGAGGTTGTGCTGCGCCACAAGAGTGGGGCGCTGCTGACCGCACTCGAGAGCAGCTTCGCCACCCGCAATGCCACGGGCGAGATTGAGCGCTATCACGGATTTCTTCTCGACATCACCGAAAAGAAGCGGGCGGAGAATGAGATCCGCCGGCGCAACCGCGAGCTGAACGCGCTGAACTCCATGGCCGTCGTCGCCACCCGATCCTTCGACCTGGATGAAATTCTGAACCTCACCTTGCGGCAAGTGATTTCCTTGCTGGAGGCCGAGACCGGGTCGATTTATCTGGCGGAAGAAGGCCACACCTTTCGGCGGCGTGCGGGGTGGGGTAAGCCCAGCGCGGAACGGTCCAAATTCGCCGAGATTAAATTGCCCGGCGGCTTCGGGGAGTTGATCTTTCGCTCGCGCACCGAGGTCATCACCCCAGAGTTTCTGCCCCACCTGCCGGCACCGGTGGCGGAGTTCCTGCAGGCGGACCAGTTGAGCTCCTGGATCTGGGTGCTGCTGTGGAGCAAGGACAAGCCCATCGGCGCCATGGGCATTAATAGTCGCAAGCAGCGGGAATACACGAGCAACGACGAGAACCTGCTGGTGGCGGTCGGCCGGCAACTGGCGATGACCATCGAGAAGGTTCGCCTCTATGAAGAGAGCTGCCGTGCCTATGAAGACCTGCGCAAGACCCAGGAACAGCTGCTGCAAAGCGAAAAAATGTCCGCCGTAGGCCAACTGATCGCCGGGGTTGCCCATGAGCTGAACAATCCCCTGACCGCGATTCTGGGTTACGCGCAATTGCTCGAGGGGGAGGGTTTGGGCGAACGGGCAGCGGAATTTGTCAGCAAACTGTTCAAACAGGCCCAAAGGACCCACCGGGTGGTGCAGAATCTTCTGTCGTTTGCCCGGCAAAGGAAACCGCACAAGGAGCTGGTGGATCTGGCCAAGGCGCTCGAGGAGGTGCTGGCGCTGCGCGACTACGACCTGCGCGTCAACGCCGTCCAGTTGGTGCGCGAGATCGAACCCAAGCTGCCTCCGGTGACCGCCGATCCCATGCAGTTGGAGCAGGTCTTCCTGAACGTCATCAACAACGCGATCGACGCCTTGCTCGAAGCGGGCCCGGAGAAAATCCTCAAGGTCCGCATGTTCGAAATCGGCGGAACGATTCATATCGAGTTTCACGATTCGGGGAGCGGCATTTCAGAGCCCAATCGCATCTTCGAACCGTTCTACACCACGAAGGCGGTCGGCAAAGGCACCGGCCTCGGCCTGAGCATCTGCTACGGAATCATCCAGGAACACGGGGGAAGCATCACGGCGCGCAATCGGCCGGAAGGTGGCGCGGTCCTCGAAATTTGTCTGCCCGCGGCGGAGTCGGTGGCGCCCGCCCCAAAGGCGTTGGCCCCGCCCCGGCGAGACTTGGCCCTCGAAGGCCGGATTTTGCTGGTGGAGAGCGACAGCTCGGTGCTCGAGTTCGAGCGGGATGTGCTGTCCGGAGCGGGAGCCAATGTGGTGGCTTCGAGCAACGCAGAGGAGCTGAAGTCGCTCCTCCAGGCACAATCGTTTGACGCCCTGATCCTGGATGGCAAAATATCAGGCAACGGAAGCCTGGCTGAGTTGTACGCTTGGATCCAGGACAATTGCCCGACGTTACAGACGCACCTGCTGGTGATGTTTTCCAGCGTCGCCGAGCCGGAAGTGCGAGCCTTTCTGCAGGCCAACAACATACCCTGCCTGCTCAAGCCCTTCGAAGTCGGGGATTTCATTTCCCATGCGCGGCGACTGCTGCAGAAACGGCAGGCCGCCGCGGCTGGCGGTGCGGGCTAGCGACTCCAGCGGGCGAGAAGAGGCGGTTTGCGCCCCGCACCTGAAGGTTACTTCTTCAAAATCGGATTGTATCCGTCGTTGATCAGTTTGGCGCGCATCACTTCCGCCTCTTTGATATCGCTGTAAGGACCGAGCTCGACGTGGAGAAGCTTGTCGGAAGGGACATTGGCCGAAAAGGCGGGATATTGTTTCTTCTTGAGCGCGTCGACGAGAGCGTCGGCGTCCTCTTGCTTGCTGACCGCCGCCACCTGCACATAATAGCCGTTCGTGACCGGGAGGGTGACAGGATCAGGAGGAGCCGCCCCAGAGGGCGAGGGGGTTGTGCTCGCGGTCGTGGTCGGGTTGTCGCTGGGGGTGGTCGTGTCCTCGGACGGCTTACCCGCGGTAGCAGCGGGGGAAGCAGATTCGCTGCTTGCAGTTTTTACCGCCGAAGGCCGGAATTGAGCTCCTCCGATCGGCGCCGAGTTCCCCTCCGCCGCGGTGGCGCGGAAGGCCGCGTTTTTGCCCAGGGAAAACCCGACAGAAAAAAACACGGCGCACAGTGCCACCAGCCCGAAAAACAGGGCCAGCATCTTACCCGTGCCCAGTGTGATTTCTGTGTCCTCGGATTGCGGCATGGAGGCCTGGAGATCCACTCCTTAAGTCTTAACCCCGGGCGGCGGGTTCGACAGCATCACCTTCGGCCTTGCCCAAAAGTTTTTGAATACCCGAGAAAAAATCCACCGGAACCGGGAACACGACGGTGGTATTTTTCTCGACGCCAATCTCGGTTAAGGTTTGCAGGTAGCGGAGCTGGATGCTAACCGGCTCAGTGGCCAGCAACTTGGAGGCGTCGACCAGGCGCTGGGCGGCAGAGAACTCGCCTTCGGCGTGGATGATTTTCGAGCGCTTCTCGCGCTCCGCCTCGGCCTGCTTGGCCATGGCTCGCAGCATCGATTCGGGCAGATCGACCTGCTTGACCTCCACATTCACCACTTTGACTCCCCAGGGAGCCGTGTGGGTGTCGAGGATGCTCTGCAGCCGCAGGTTGATTTTGTCGCGATGCGCCAGCAGTTCGTCCAGCTCCTGCTCGCCCAGCACCGAACGCAACGTGGTCTGGGCAAATTGCGAGGTCTGGTAAACATAATTGGAAACCTCGACCACGGCTTTCCGCGGTTCTATGACGCGCAGGAAGATGACCGCGTTCACTTTCAAGGTCACGTTGTCGCGGGTGATGATATCTTGCGGCGGGACTTCCAAAGCTTCTTGCCGCAGCGAAACCCGGACCATGCGGTCAATCGGAGCAAATACCAGGATGATTCCTGGCCCCTTCGCATTTTGCAGCAGGCGGCCCAAGCGGAAGATGACCCCGCGCTCGTATTCCGCGAGAATCTTGATTGAACTCAACAGATAGAGAACCACGATGATGACCACAACGGTAGAAAATGTGAACTCCATGTGGGCCTCCAGTGCTTGCGTTGTCGGGAAATGCCCTGCGGCGGATTGTATCGCAATTTGGCGAGCGGAGGCGGTGATTCGGGCGCGGGCCTATTACCTGGCCGGGTGCTCGAACCCGGTCCCACGCACTCCCTAGGCCGAAGTACGGGCCAAGTCCGGTCGCGGGGACGAGATGGGATCCACGCGCAACTCGAGGCCGTTCACCTGTCGCACGACCACCGTTTGCCCGGAAGCGATGTTGGCGGATGCGACCGCATCCCAAAGCTCCCCGTGAACAAACACCTTGCCTTGCGGCGCGAGCGGCGTCTGAGCGATACCGATCTCGCCCACCATTCCCTGGATTCCGGTGACGACCTTGTTCCGCCGGGCGCGCAGCGCGATGCTCATCAGGAACGCGGTGATGATACCGAGAGGAATGCTGACCGCGAGCGCGGTCAGCAGGTGAACCCGCATCTGTGGGATGGGCGCGTCGACCAGCAGTAAGCCGCCCAAGGTTAAAGTGGCAATCCCCCCGATGGTGAGGATTCCGTGCGTCCCCAATTTGGCCTCGAGGGCAAACAGTGCGAAGGAGACGACAATCAGAATCAAGGCGGCAAAGCGGGTCGGCAACAGATTGAGCGCGAAAATCGCGAGCAGGATGAAAATCAGCCCTACCACTCCGGGGACCACCGCGCCGGGGTGGTTGAACTCGGCATACAGGGCCAAGGCGCCGATCGCCAGCAAGATAAAGGCAACGTTCGGGTCCATCAGGTAGGCTAGAATGCGCTCTTTGAGGGTCATGTCATAGTCGCGAACCGGCGATCCGACTAGATTTAACTTCACCACCTGTTCGTTGAAACGCTTGATGGGCTTGCCTTCAATCTGCTTGAACAGGTCGGCCTCGGTGGGGGCTACGTAGTCGATCAGCTTCTGATTCAGCGCTTCCTGCTCGGTAAAGGATTTCGATTGGCGCACCGCGCTTTCGGCAATTTCCACATTGCGGCCCCGCTTGGCGGCTACCGACCGCATGAGGGCGGCGGCATCGTTTTCCATCTTTTCTTTCATCACATCGTCGATCTTGCCGCCGCCAAGCGCCACCGGGTGGGCGGCGCCGGTATTGGTTCCGGGAGCCATGGCCGCGACGTCGGCACTTTCGAGGATGAAGAAACCGGCGGAGGCTGCGCGGCTTCCGCTGGGCGTGACATAGATGATGACGGGCACCGTCGATGCCACAATCTTCTCGATAATGCCGCGCGTCGATTCGACCAGCCCGCCGGGAGTATTGAGCTCGATCAGCAGAGCATCATCCTTGCGGCGTTCGGCTTCGGCGATGGCGCGGCCGATGTATTCCTCGGTAATCGGCTGAATGGTATCGTTCACCACGATGCGCAAGACCTCCGCCGACGAGCGGGCTGGGAGGAGCAGCAGGGCAAGT
>JASHSL010000035.1 GCA_030040855.1 Terriglobales bacterium | reverse complement strand
AGATTGTCAAAGAAACCTTTAATGTCCAGGTCTAAAACCCAGTCATTGCGCCAGCATCTCTCTCGCGCTTGGCCCACTGCATCCAGAGCCGACTTCCCCGGCCGATAGCCGTAGGAGTCTGCATGAAACAGCGGTTCCAATTCCGGTTCCAGTCTTGCTTTCACGATCTGTTGGGCGATGCGATCCGCTACTGTGGGGACGGTTAGCGCGAACTGCACACGAAGGCAGTGAGCCTTTGGGTTGGGCTGAGATTCAGCATCCTTTCCACCCGCTTCGGGGCCAAAGCTTCCCAGTACTGAAGCGGCGGCGCGTATCGGGCATGGATACTCTTCTCCTGCGAGGACTGGAGCAAGGTAGTTTCAGCGTCGCTCGCGAATGGACCAACTGGGCTGACCCCAGCCCGTCGGTCGAGTTATCACTACGAATGAATGTTAGCTTACTGCTCGAGTTAGTGGAACTCTTAGAATGCCTGAGTCTCGCTCATCAACAGATATCCAGTGAGTTAACAGCAAGGGATTGACAAATGAATTCAGCTGACCTACAAACTAAAGTAGCAGACCAGTTATATACGTGCACTGACGATTATGCGCTCCCAGCTGCGCAAACAGACTTCTGTTGTTCTGCGCCGGCGCCGACGTCAGCTGCTTCGGCAGCTGCCACCGCTCGATCGTCTACTCCGCGGTTCTCTCATCGAGCGCTACAAACCGTGTGGCAAGCCAGGCTGCAAATGCGCTCGCGGCCGCGGCCATGGCCCCAAATACTATCTCTCGGTCAGTCACTACGGGCAACGACCGCAAATGGATTACATCCCCCAAGACTTTTCTCGCCAGACCACAGAATATCTGGCCAACTATCATCGGCTTCGTCAGATTTTGGACGAGATCTGCGCCATCAATCGCGAACTGTTATCCCGGCGCGATGCATTCTGAGGAATCGGCATGAACCTTCTCGCAAGGTCGCTTCCGTTCGATGTCGAACTCGGCAGCCTGCTTCTCGCCAACCTCCTCTCCGCTTGGCTCGACCACGAAATAACCGCAAAGGGCGCCGCGGAGGCCGCGCATGAATCACCCCAAAATCACCGAGCAGCACCACCACCGGTTCGCCTATGTTTACCTCCGGCAGTCAACTCCTGGCCAAGTACTTCATCATCAGGAGAGCACGGAACGACAGTATGCGTTGCGTGCGAAGGCGCAGGAACTAGGCTGGAGCGAGGCGTCGATCCGCACCCTCGACCGCGACCTGGGCAAGTCGGGAGCGCCGATGGCGATGGCAAGGCGGGAAGACTTCAAGACCTTGGTAGCGGATGTCTCGATGGGGCAAGTGGGCGCAGTGTTTGCGTTGGAAGCCTCGCGACTTTCGCGCTCGGACTTGGATTGGCATCGGCTCCTGGAGTTGTGTGCGCTCACCAAAACTCTCGTCATTGACGAAGATGGTTGTTACGATCCCTCCGATTTTAATGACGGACTTTTGCTCGGTCTGAAAGGGACCATGGCTCAGGCAGAGCTGCATTTTTTGCGCACACGCCTGCAAGGCGGTAAGCTCAACAAAGCCAAAAAAGGGGAGTTGCGGTTTCCGCTGCCCGTCGGGCTTTGCTTCGACGATGCAGGTAGCACGATCCAGGATCCCGATGAAGAAGTGCGCGGAGCCGTGGCCTTCCTCTTTCGCTTATTCCGCGAAACTGGTACTGCCTATGCCGTCGTGCAAGGCTTTGCCGAGCGCGGGTTACTCTTTCCTAAGCGAGCTTACGGGGGCGCTTGGAACGGAAAGCTGATCTGGGGTCGGCTGACCCACAGCCGGGTGCTGGGTATACTGAAGAACCCCTCGTATGCAGGAATGTATGTTTTCGGTCGCTATCAGTATCGCGTGCAGATCAGCGCACAGGGCGACGTTCGGAAACAGATGCAAGCGGTTGCGATGCCCGACTGGCGAGTCCGCTTACCCGATCACCACGCAGGTTACATTACGGAGGAAGAGTTTTTTGCCAATCAGGAGCGTTTGCAGAAGAACTGTACTCATGGCGAGGAAAGCGTGCTAAGCGGACCAGCACGGGAAGGCTTGGCCTTACTGCAGGGACTATTACTGTGCGGTAGTTGTGGCCGTGCCCTGACGGTGCGTTACACGGGTAATGGGGGCATTTATCCCGTGTATCTGTGCAACCGATTACGTCGCGAAGGGCTGGCCACGAAGGACTGCATGAGCTTCCGTTGCGATCTGGTGGATCCCGTTATTACCGAAGAAGCGTTGCAGGCATTGCAACCAGCAGAACTGGAGCTCGCCCTGGGTGCGTTACGGGAACTGGAAACGCGAGATCAGGCAATGATGCGGCAATGGCAAATGCGCTTGGAACGTGCCGAGTACGAAGCGGCACTGGCTGAACGAAGGTATGAAGAAGTCGACCCTTCCAATCGTTTGGTGGCCAGCACGTTGGAGCGCCGCTGGAACGATGCGTTGCTTCACGTACAGGATCTCAAGAGACAAGCTGCGGAGTTGCAACAGCAAAAAGGTCGCGTCGTCACTCCGGAACAGAAGGAAAAAGTACTCGCCCTGGCTCGAGACTTGCCGCGTCTGTGGCATGCACCTACCACCCAAGCGAAGGATCGCAAGCGGATGTTGCGGCTGTTGATCAAGGACATCACGGTAGAAAAGTCAATGACGCCCAGGCAACTCTTGGTTCATATCCGCTGGCAGGGTGGAGCTTGCAGCGAGCGCGTCGTGCCACTTCCGCCCAAAGTTGCCGATCGTCTGCGCTACCCTGATGCCATTGTGGAACGAGTCCGCGAGCTGGCTCAGAGCTTGCCGGATGCCGAAATTGCGGATCAGCTCAACCGGGGCGGTCATACCAGTGCCACGAGTAAGCCCTATAGCAAGAGTATTGTTCGGTGGATCCGTTGGCGTCATCAGATCCCGCCAGCAACCCTCAAGAATCCCGAGGAGTTGAGCGTTCAACAAATTGCCCAAAAGTTCGGTATCACCACAGGCGTGGTCTACTACTGGATCAAACACAGGATTGTTACCGCACGTCGCCTCAATGATCGAACGCCGTACTGGATTACACTCAAACCTGCGGATGAACAAAAACTGCGCGAATGGGTGCGCAGTTCGACCAGGATTCCCAAGGTATCCCAAACGTGATTGGAGGGAGGTGCATTATGAAGCGATCGTCGGTATGCCCAGCTTTCTTTCCCCACCGTTTTTCTTTGGTATCTTTACTGTCCGTACCGGTGGTGGAAAGTAGCTGCCCGATGACATTCGGTTCCAGATCTTGTAAAGGTTGTCTTTCAACTTCCATTCAAAATCTTCGATCGATTGGTCATCGACCCCTGCGGCTCCTTTATTCGCCTTTACCCGTTGGTATGCTTC
>JASHSL010000393.1 GCA_030040855.1 Terriglobales bacterium | reverse complement strand
TTGAGGGGTTGGCAAATCAGAACGCTCCTCGTGGCCGAAGCCTAGGGCGGCGAGTGCTTGGTTGGACCTATATGATCCAGCCGCCGCCGACGACCAGCTCCCCGTCGTAGAACACGGCAGCCTGCCCGGGCGTGACGGCACGCTGGGGCTCGTCGAACGTAGCCCGAACTTCGTCATCGCCCGACGGTTCAATGAATGCCCAGGCAGGCTCATGGCGATGTCGAATCTTGATGGTGACACGCATGGGCTCACGGAAGTCATCAACGGTGATGAAATTCAGCCGCCGCGCCCGCAGCGTACGTGAGTAAAGTTCCTCCTGGCTTCCCACCACGACCTGCCGGGTGTCGCCGCGAATCGCAATCACGTAGAGAGGCCGTCCGGTGGCCAAACCCAAGCCCTTACGCTGACCCACGGTGAAGCTGTGAATTCCCTCGTGCTCGCCTAGGACATCGCCTGTCGTCGTGACCAGCTCCCCGGCCGTCTCCGGCAAAGACTTCCCCTGCTCGGCAAGGTAGGCATCGAGAAACTTCTTGTAATCTCCGCCGGGAACGAAACAGATCTCTTGCGAATCGGGCTTCTCCGCCAGGGCCAAGCCATGATGCCTCGCCAATTCCCGAACCTGGGGCTTGGTCATCTTGCCGAGAGGAAAAAGCGTATGTGCCAACTGCTCTTGCGTCAGACCGAACAAAAAGTAAGATTGGTCCTTGGCTTTATCGGTAGCACGCTTGAGCAACCAGCGTCCTCGCTGCTGGTCGAATTCCACCTGCGCGTAGTGGCCGGTGGCGATGGCATCGGCTCCAATCTGTTGTGCCACAACGAGAAATTCATCAAACTTCAAGTGATTGTTGCATAGGGTACAGGGAATTGGTGTGCGGCCTGAAAGATATTCCTGGACAAAAGGCTCGACCACATCCCGCTCGAAGCGCTGCTCGTGATTGACTACATAGTAGGGGATGCCGAGCGTTTCCGCGACGCGACGTGCGTCGTAGACATCGTCGAGAGAGCAGCACCGCCCCTGAACGGCCTCGGGCATGCCTGGACGCCGAGCCAGACGACGCTGATTCCAAAGCTGCATCGTCAACCCAATGACCCGGTGCCCTTGGGCGGACAGGATGGCCGCTACGGTGGAGGAATCGACTCCACCCGACATGGCAACCACAATAGTCTGAGGGCCATACATGGTGAACAATTCGCGAGGTTCGATCGCGGTCGAACCGAGTTCGAGCGTCAGGGCCTAGCTTTCCGGACGGTTCGAGCGAACAGGGTGAACCCGCTTGCACTATTGTATCGAAGCGCGAATCACAATCCCGTCCGGAGTACTCAATCGCGAACTATTTCGACGGAACCGGGAGATGGAGAGGGCTCAGCTCTCGCAAGCGCGCCACGGTCGGGGATACCAGACCGAGGGCGAATTCAACCTCCTCGGGACGGTTTTGCTTGCCGACACTGAAACGTAAGCTGGCGCGGGCACGCGCCGGCGGCAGTCCCATCGCGATCAGGACGTGGGACGGCTCAATCGCTCCGGAAGAACACGCAGCCCCAGTCGAAACCGCAAGACCCTTAAGGTCCAGCGCGATGACCAGAGCCTCACCCTCAATACAATCGAAATACAGATTGGTGGTATTGGGAACGCGGGGAGCAGCATCGCCGTTCACGCCCGTCGCCTCGATTTCTGCGAGAATTCCTTCCTGAAGGCGATCCCGCAGGGCGGACATACGCTCCAAATCTCCGTTATTGAGCCCTTGCTTGGCGATTTCGGCTGCTTTGCCCAGAGCAATGATTCCGGGAACGTTCTCCGTGCCTGCGCGGCGCGAACGCTCGTGGTTCCCGCCGTAAAAGATCGGCTGGAGAGGGGTTCCCTTGCGTACGTACAGCGCCCCTACCCCCTGGGGCGCATGCATCTTGTGCCCGGAAATCGCGAGCAGATCGCAACCGATCCGCTTGACATCAATCGGGACCTTGCCGGCAGCCTGCACTGCATCGGTGTGAAAGTACACATCGGCTTCGGCAGCGATCTTGCCGATTGCCTCGACCTGCTGCAGCACACCAGTCTCGTTGTTCGCCATCATAATGCTGAGCAACTTGGTATTCGGACGCAGCGCCCGGCGGATGTCGTCGGGATCCACCAGTCCACGGCCGTTGACCGGAAGATAGGTGACCATGCAACCGACCGACTGCAGGTGCTTACAGGAGTTCAGCACGGCATGGTGTTCGACGCTAGAGGTGATCACGTGGTCGCCGGAACGGAGCAAGCCGGACAGGGCAAGGTTGTCACCTTCGGTGCCCCCGCTGGTAAAAACGATCTCCGACGCCCGGCACCCCAGGAGGCCGGCCACGGATTCACGCGCGCCCTCGACCGCCTTCCGCGTCTCCTGACCATAATGATGGATGGAAGATGCGTTCCCAAAGCGCTCTCGAAAGTATGGCTGCATAGCCTCAAGCACCTCGGGCAGCACTGGAGTCGTGGCGTTATTGTCAAAGTAAACCCGGCGCATAATAACCATTTTACCGCCTGCCTGATGCAACCCGGCCCAATGGGAAGATCGTAGCCTCGATCGTCTCGTCTATGAGTCGCCTTTTCAGGGCCGTGCCAATGCGACCAGGGACATCAAGTCCTTGGACGCAACAAGATTGCGTGCTCGATCCTCTCAGCGTTTGCGGGAAAACTCACGGGTTGGATGATGGCTTCGAAGTCTTCTGGCTGCCGGATGATGTCTTCTCATCCTGCAAATATCGAGCGCTGAGCGTGCCCTTGTTCTTTGCGATATCCATGAGGGTCGGATAGAACTGCACGAAGGTGGTATCGACGGCCCCGTGCTGCTCGTGACACGAGTAGCAGGCAGCTTCTTTCGGGACCATCTTCGCTGTATCGTTGTCATCGAATCCGAAGAACGCCCACTTGCCGGGGAAGCGCGCTTCGTCTTTCACGTGCACCTCGCGACCCATTACTTCGGAGCTTTGGAAATGCCCTGCTTTGTTGATGGAGGCATTCGTGGCTGCGCCTCGGATTTCGAGCACCAACATGGTTTTATCCGGCCACCTGCCGGTTTCGCCAAACGCCTTGTAAGCCTCCGGATTCACAAATACATTGTCGAACGTGGAATGTCCTGCCATTCCATTTGGAGCATAGCTCATATCCAGACCCGAGCTCAGAAAAATCCATTCGCGGTATTGGTTGGGCAGCACGAGTTTCCCGTCGTCCGTGTACGTCGGCATCGACGCTGTGCGGGCGACGGTCTGACATCCTGCAGGAGCAACCCAGGAGCCGAGGAACATCGAAAGACAAACTACGCTCACGACGCGGGTCACTGAAGATACCTCAACTCTGTTTAGTCCTTGCCGGTACAGCCCTTGCCATGAGATCTGGTTAGCCTTTCCTAACCTACGCTGTTCTATGCAAGGTCGGCAAAAGGGTTGCTCGCCACGGTCTTGCTCGATGGCCGGCCCTTACCGACGGAATGATGGCCGTCGGGTTTCGATCGGAGGAGCACTCAAGAGGGTCGCGCTTCGAGCGGAACGTAATGCTGCGGATAGGGCGGACCGGTGTACTCCGCACGTGGCCGGATTAGTCGATTGTCTTCGAACTGCTCGATGACGTGCGCCGTCCATCCGCTAATGCGGGAGACGGCAAACACCGGCGTAAATAGGTCCACATCGATTCCCAGGGTGCGATAGGTTGAGGCGGAATAGAAGTCCACGTTGGCATTGAGCTTCTTATCGGCTTTAATGAACTGTTCGATAGCCTGGGAATACTCGAACCATTTCGCCTGTCCGCTCGAGCGACCGAGATCGCGGGACATCTGGCGCAAATGCGTGGCGCGAGGATCCTCCGTGTGATACACACGATGACCGAAGCCGGGAATTTTCTTCTTCTGTGCCAGCATCGCCTTGACGTATTCGACGGGATCGGAGCCCGAGCGCTCAATGGCCTCAAAGATGTGGAACACCGCTTCGTTGGCACCCCCGTGCAAGGGTCCCTTGAGACACCCAATCGCGGAAGTAATCGCCGAGTGCATGTCGGAGAGCGTCGCCGCCGTGACCCGAGCGGCAAAGGTCGAGGCGTTGAGTTCGTGATCGGCATGCAAAATCAGCGCGATGTCGAGCGCTCTCTCGGCCGTCTTGGAGGGACGCTCGCCGTTGAGCATCAGGAGGAAATTGGCCGCGTGCGAGAGGGAGCGGTCGGGCTGAACCACCGCCTTGCCCTTTCGAATGCGGTCGTAGCAGGCCACGATCATGGCGATCTGCGATGTCAAGCGGACCGCTTTGTGCAAGTTGGCGTCGCGGTCGTTCCTCTTATCGTCCGGGTCGAAAAACGACAGCGTGGATACCAGGGTGCGCAGCACATCCATGGGCAGAGCGTCTTTCGGCACCGACTGCATGCGCTGGTAGATCGAGGCGTCCAACTTGCGCTCTTCCGCGAGACGGCCGCGCAGTTGTTTTAATTCGTCCCGAGTGGGCAGGCCGCCAAACCAAAGTAAATAGCACGTCTCCTCGAAGCTGGACCGTTCGGCCAGCTCGTGAATATCGATACCCCGATAGGCCAAGACGCCCTGTTCACCATCGATGTAGCAGATTCCGGAGGTGGTGGCGACCACACCCTCCAGTCCTCTTGGCGCACGCGCGGTTGTCAAGCCAGACATGGGACCTCGCTGGTTCCTGGATCGTTGTTGGCCGCACGAAAAGGATGGACGCGCGAGTCACAACTAACTTTTATACCTTAAATTCCGCTTACTTTCCAAGCTGCTTCGCCCTTCCGACAGTGCCCTCCGTAACGCAGGGCGTAGGCCACGACGCCGGCTTCCTCTCGCCGACCACTCGCCGCCGGCCCAGGCTGAAGCCAGGCGGATTCCATGCGGCTGCTGATCTGCTTCGCTTCTCCCCGCAGACGAAAGCACATTGGCTTGCTTCAGCTCCTGGCGATCGTTCTTGTGATCGTTCCTCTCTGCCAGCCGGCTTCATCTTGCCTTGCTTTATGGCCGAGGGTCGCCCGGCTCGCCGCAAGTCTTCCCCGCTCGCCCGTTCTCTGCTAGTTGATGGGAAGGTACCGAACCTCGGAGCCAGTGCTTTCCCTGCGGGGGTGCGCAGTTACAATGATGCCTATGAACTGGGTATGGTCGCTTGCAGGTTCGGCGCTGGTTTCCCTGGCGGCTCTCGCCGCTGACCAACCACAAAACCTTCTTGAGCTTCCCTGCAAGCAGGTCGCTTCCTCGGCGTCCTCCTGCAATCCCTCGAAGCAGGACCGGAAAAAAGCCGAGGAGGCCTTTTCGAAAGCACTCCGCTTCAGCAAGGAAAAACGCACCGACGAAGCGTACGAGGAATTCGACACTGCGGCGCGGCTGGTTCCAAGAAATCTTGAGTACCTAACGGCGCTGGCGGTCACGCGGGAAGAGCTGGTGTCGGAACACGTGAAGAAGGGGAACGAGGATCTGACCAAAGGCCTTCAGGTCGAGGCGCAGGCGGAGTTCCGTAGCGCACTCAGTCTCGATCCCGATAACTCGTTCGCCGAACAACGTCTTCAAGAATCGCTCCGCGAGTGGACTCCGCCCGTGAACCGCAGCGTCCGGCTGCTCGAGATTGCGCCCGAGCTGCACGTGATTCCCGACCCGGGGAAACGTAGCTTCCATTTTCGTGGGGATTCTCGTCAGCTGCTAACCCAAGTGGCCAGCAGCTTCGGGCTGGCTGCGGAACTCGACGAATCGGTCGTTTCGCGCCGAGTCCACTTTGACGTTGACGACGTGGATTTCTACACCGCGATGCAGGCAGCCTGCAATGTAACCGGCACTTTCTGGGCGGCGCTTGCGGAAAAACAGATTCTGCTAGCCAAAGAATCGGAGGCAAACCGGCGCTTGTTTGAGCGCATGGCCATGCGCACCTTCCAGCTGAGCTCCGCCACCACCCCGCAGGAGCTGCTCGAGATCGTGAATGCCCTGCGCTCCATCTTTGAAATCCGCTACATCCAGCAACAAGCACAAACCGGCGTCATGGTGTTGCGTGCGCCGGTGGCGCTTCTCGACGCCGCCACCCTCTTCCTCGACAGCCTCGACCGCGCCCGCCCGCAAGTGATGTTCGACGTCGAGGTTTATGAGATCGATCATCAACTGACGCGAATGATGGGGCTGCACATCCCCGACAACTTCAACTTGTACAACATCCCTTCAGCAGCCCTGGCCGCTTTGTCGTCCCTGGGTGGGCAGAACATCCAAAGCCTGATCAACCAACTGATTGCCAGTGGCGGCATCAACCAGGCCAACTCCACGGCCATTTCGGGCTTGTTGGCGCAGCTTCAAGGGCAGCAGAATTCGATTTTCAGCCAGCCTCTGGCCACCTTCGGCGGAGGCTTGACGCTGATGGGACTCAGCCTGGATAGGCTGGCGGCCCAACTGTCCCTCAATGAGAGCTGGGTCAAACTGCTCGATCACGCCATTTTGCGTGCGGGCCAGGGAAAGGCGACGGCCTTTCGCATGGGCCAGCGTTATCCCGTGATCAATGCCAGTTTCGCGCCGATTTTCAACACCGCGGCCATTGCCCAAGTGTTGCAGAACGGCAGCTTTCAGGCACCGATTCCCTCCTTTAGCTACGAAGAGTTGGGGCTCGACATCAAGGCAACTCCAGTCATTTCGAGCAGCTACGACATTGATCTCACGTTAGAGTTGCAGCTTCGTAACTTGGCCGGAGCAAGCGTGAACGGCGTGCCCATCATCTCGAACCGACAATATAAGGCCAGTATCCGCTTGCCAAACGGTGAACCCGCAATGGTGGTCTCCTCGCTTTCGTTGAGCGAAGCACTCAGCATGACGGGTATTCCCGGCCTCGGATCGATTCCGCTGTTGAACAAGATCGCCACCACCTACAGCAAAACCAAAGAAGAAGACGAGCTGTTGATCGT
>JASHSL010000392.1 GCA_030040855.1 Terriglobales bacterium | reverse complement strand
TGGCTTCTTCCAGAGCTCGCCGCATGGATTCCTCGCGCTCGTCGAGACAGAAAAATACCTGCGCAGGAGGTCTTTGCGGTTGATCGAACAAACCGCGATATTTTCGGTGGCTGGCCAGTCCGCGAAGGATCTCGCGCTCGTGAGCCCGTTCGTAGGCAAGATGAAGGATTCTCCGCCGCTCGAGCCCGTTGAAGGCTTTGACTTCAGTCGAAAACGCCGCCCAGTCGGGTTCGGACAGGCTCTCAACTTCCTCGCCCGAAAGTCTCAACACGCGGGCCGCATCGTAAACGCGTGCGGTTCGGCTCAAACGCCTCCTCTCCTGCGTCTTTAAAGGGGGCTCCTCGGGAATCGTTTCCGCCGCGCCTCTCCCCGCCGCCACCCTAGACATCGTCAGTCGCACAGCGAGAAAATCCATGAGGGAGCAGGGGAGGATCGTGTGCGGTGCCAGAGTGGGATCCTCTTCAAGCTTGCGCATCAACCCAGCCCAGCCGGGCAAGGCCATTAGTTCGGCTTGTAAAATTCCGGGCCATTCCGTTTCTTCGATAGTTACGCTCTCCAAGTAATCCAGGACTGCATCCGTACCTGTAAATCCCAGACGCTCCTGCCTGCGGAACTCCTTGTCCAACCCGACCAGGTATCTGGGAAAAACGCCGCCACGCGCGGACAGCAGCATCCGCACGCTCTCATAAAATCCCTTCTCGCGGTTTGGCATTGGCCAATAGGCTGTTCCTTGATCCAAAAACACCGAACAAAGTCGAATCAGCCAAGGATGGATGACCTCGTCCACGGGACGGGGCGCGGAAGGTTCTTCCTCGTGTGCCACGGTGCGAGCAAAACACGCTTCGAACAATACGCGTAGAGCAGGACGCCGAAAATCTTTCGCCAGGTCGCCCTGCTCGGTGCGCCAAACGATGGTCGCCCCATCGAATTCCCGGACCCCCGGCGTAATCATCGCCCGACGCAGCGAACTTCGGCTTAATCCAGCAAAGATCAGGAAATCAGGTTCTTGGTCAAGCACCGCGTCGACATCCACAAGTTGGATCCGTCCACGGGCCAACTCCGCCCGATAATTCACTTCGCTCATATACGGCTCGGCCCCAAATAGCTGTGCCGCCTGTTTTACCGCTTCTTCGAATGGGAGATGTTCGAAAGCGTGCAGGGTGTTGTGATGAATAAAGACTCCAATGGGGCCCTGTCGTGGAAGCAGATGCGCGCATTGTTCGACCGTGCAGCGCAATCGATCCAGGCGAGACTTGGAAGAACTCGGGGCGGTCATCGACGTGTGATGAGACGGGACTTCCGCGCCTTCCTCGCGACTTCATTCACTATGTTCATGGCGGTGTTGGGTTGGGAAAACAGCAGCACAGATCTTGGCAACCAATTAGCCATTCGTGTGTTCCAGCTGACACAAGATCCACCTACCCGACAGTAACTTCGATTTTCAGAGGTCACCAACAGTATGCGGGTCACCTGCCGAATCCACCTTGCTTTATTCCCCAGATCGAACGGTGGGGCAGAGCTTACTGTGCGGCTCTCTGTGTCCGTTGCGGAGTACTCTCGAGCCTAATCTCTCCTAACCGCAGCTTCTCGAAAACTGCCCTTTGGTCCTGCTCTATCCTACTAATGAGCGCGCCCCCTTTTTCCTCGTGTTCTGGCCTGTTAACCTCCCGCGCCACTTCCAGAGCGCGGCCATATAGAGCATGCGCCACGATGTAATTTCCACTTTCGCGGTGGCGATTGGCGAGCGTGTAAAGGTTCTGCGCCATAGCCCTTAACTGCAACTGACGCATCCGGTCTGTCCCATTGGTATGACTCATCGACCATTTCCCCTCATAGCCAGATAGAGTGCGGTAAGAATCAGCAGAATCGAGGCCAGTGCCCACAGATACGTGAATATCCGCTCGAAAACTCGACGGGCTCGACCGCTGTTCCTCAGACCCGGCTCCCTCGCATCGTTGCTGCCCGATCGTTGAGAATCCATCACCGGTTAGGCTCCTGGCCAATGCTGAAGCACCAACAGCCGCGGCCATCGGAGATCGGTCGGCCAGAGGGAACATCTCCGCAGCCTGCTCGCGAATCACGTCAGGCACATCGTCATCGATCCAAACCTCGACTTTGCGCTCTGCGCAGTTTCGCCATGCGACGCCGATCAATTCGGCTACCCTCATCTCCGGAATCAGCCGCCCCACACGGCGGGCTTGCGAGCAGAACAGAAAACGGTTGATCACTCTTTTGCACCCTAGCTCCCGCCTGCTCCCGACTGACACAGCGCCTCCTCGAACTATTCCGGAAAGTTGGAACCCGCGACTTCCTGAGTCGGATGATCCACGTGCCATCTCGCCTCATCGAGCGGTAGGCCACGACTCATGAGCGATAGGATCCCTCTGAGCCGGTACATGTCTCGCGAAGAGTAGAAGACGCGCCCTGCCTTTGAGATTCCCTGTACGATCCCTTTCTCTTCGAACTTCCGCAGCTCGATATCAGAGATTTTGAGCTTATTGAGCAAATGTTCCGCGGGGAAATACATCGCCATCCTTCGTCAACCAATCTGCCTCAGTTCACCGGGCTCGTGCCCCACACCCATCACCGTGAGCCCGCAAATACGAAAATATTGGCCTTTTATTGGTCGAAATTAACTTCATCTCCTGGCCACGACCAGCTGTGACAACAGGTCTTTTACATCGATCAGATGGTTGTTGAATATCTTTCTTGCAACGTCTAGCAAATCGAATAACTGAGGATCCCGCACCGAGTAGTAGACGTTTTGACCGTCTTTTCTAGCGGCGAGGATGTTGCGATTCCGGAGAACAGCCAATTGTTGGGAGAGATTGCTCTGTTCTACATTCAAACGAGAGCCCAGATCATTTACACTTACTTCACCCTTGCGAAGTTCGTCCAGAATTCGGATACGGAGAGGATGCGCGAGGGCCTTGAAGAATTCCGCTTTAAACTGGCTGAGTTCACTCATGAATATTCATATATTCTCATATTGTGGGGCTTGGGACAAAGCAGAATCGCAATGCCTGCTCCTGCAATTTCCATTTGCGATGGAAAACAAACGAGTTGCGGGTTCCCTCTCGAATCTGTTTCACCAGAGCCCAACTTCTCCGATGAGTGGGACGTTCAATCAGCGCCTTCCCGTTCCGGCCCACGCAGACAATGGGGTTGGATCTCTTTATAAGATCGGCACAAACGAGGAGCACAGGCCTCCCACACTGCTTTCGCCCGGCGCTTCATCGCCATAGATTCAGATTGACGACCCGTCTTGGCAAGCAGATCGGCATAGCACTCTAGCACTTCAGCTGTAACGGGATGGAGTCGTCCCAGCGTTTTTTCCGCGAGCATCAAGGCGCGTTGATAAAGCGTTTCGGCAGCCGCATACCTTCCTTTCCGCGAGAACTCATTCCCCCAAATCACGAAACTTCGGGCCGCAGCCGATATCTTTTCCGGAGCCGTTCCTGTGACCATCTGACTTCCTCCAAAATAACTGTGCACCGCCAAAACTCTCATTTGGAGGCGGGCGGAGCCAATAATAACTGGGTACTCCGACCCTGTTGTTGACACTTAGAATCGCCGGGTCGGCAATCGTGATCCGCGATGTCCCAGCCTTTGACCCCCACGATTTGATCGGGGCTGACCCCGCAACTCTCTAGAAACTTCTTCACGGCCGTGCCGCGAGCCTCGGCTAACGCGTGTGTGCAGGATTCCGAACCGCTCTTGTCGCATGATCCTACGATCAGGATACGGCTCTCCCCGTGGACCTTGAGCCAGGACGCATCTCGGTGCAATGCGTCAGTAGCTTGAGAGTTCAGCTCGAGGCTGTTCGGGTCAAACCAGATAGGTCGCCGCAAGAAGGGCGCTTGCGGGATTGCCGTAGTGTTCGATCGAACCATGGCCGGAGCTGTCGCTTCGGGAGTAGAATCCGCTTCCCGTTGAGCAGCGATTCGACTGACGGTTACTCGGGTTGGGAGATCAACCGGAAGGCAGCCGACCTTGAGCGTCGGAGGCAACGACGAACATGGCCCAACGTACGTTCGCGGCACGACGCCGATTGTGCCGAGAACCGCCGTTGTCAGCCACAGGGTTTGTAAGAATGCTGGCACAAAAGAACGAGCCGTACGCGCCACGGAGGTGAAGGAGCTTCGATGTGCTCCCAGACCGCTCAACTCGCGCGACTGCCCGATTGAATGATAATATTTGCATATTACAATGTAGTGCGTCAAACTCTCGCTGCCTGATGGCTCAAATTGGAACAAGGGCCGGTGAAGCCGCACTGATTCGCGCGATCGTTGAGGCAATCTGAATCAGGAAGCTCGGAAGATGAGAATGCGCGGGCAGAATACATGAGGGGATTTTGCAGTCCCAGCTGCGCCGCTTTTTTGCCATTTTGGTTTATCACTGCCCCGATCACTCCCGGCCGAAAGCGCTGAACCAACATCTTCTCGCTATCTACCGGCCGCTTCTTCCATCTTGCCTGCCTACAAATCCTCATTAAGAAAAGGTTTGACAATACTCTATAATACAGAGTGCTCTAGTTATGCGAGGTTGTTCTGATTGGCCTTCCTCGCATTTGACTTCCGCGACAAGGAGTTCGCCGATGAAAACTGCGATTTCCGCCCTCACTCTTCCACCCTTTCTTTGCAAAACCTTGCTTGCAGCAGCATCCTTGATGATTTCGTTCAGTCTCTCCCTTGCCGCGCAGCAGCCCGGTTCAAACAACGTCGACGCGCAGCG
>JASHSL010000391.1 GCA_030040855.1 Terriglobales bacterium | reverse complement strand
CGCCATCGGAGCTTCCCTCGTGCTGATCAAACTGGGCAACGACCGGCTTGTAAAAGATTTCTGGGAACAACAAACACTGTGTTGTGCTATCGTCAGACACGAAGAAGCCTCCGAGTGTGCTTCAAACAGCGTCTAGTCAACCTGTTTTTAGCACAGGAGGCTTCTTTTGTCGTCAGATTCGTGAATTATCCGGGCTAATAGGCAGATTTAGGCGCGGTTGTTACGAAATTTGTTACGAAGTTTTGAGCCTATCGCGTAATCTCTTAAATCCACTTTAGCGGGTGTGCACGTGTGGCACTCGTATATTGTCTGTATGCCAAAGCGTGATTGTTTTGCAGAATTAAAGTCGTTGGTGTACCAAAATCCCGCTTTCCAATGCCGTCAACAAACGCCGAGAAGACGCCACTTACGAAACAGCTCTGCTGCGTACCAAAAACTACAGTTATTGTGCTGGCGCGTTGTGACGAGCTCTAGCGCTCAAGAAAATGAACCTCTGGTTTTTCACGAGGAGTTCCGGCCTAGACTACTTCCGGCTTGCCAACAAACCAGACAGAACCGCGGAACGTTCCGCATTGGTAGGCTCTACACTTCTTTCATTTCACCCTTATAACTCCCTTTTGATTTCCTTGAGGAGAGTGAGGATGCGGTGAACAAGCGGGTCTACATTGCCACGCGACCATAGAGCAAACGTGTCCAGCGGCCCGATAGAAAAACCTGGAGTTCGTAGCACGACCCCGTCAGGAACAAAACCTTTTGCAGAAGATGGAAGGAACATGTATCCGACGCGAGCCTTCGTAAGGTTGATCCCGGTCTGAAAATGTTCCGCCGTTTGATATTTGTCCAGCGGCATGTGATTCTTCAGAAAGGCCGCGGCGATCATTTGATGGATACTTGGCAACAAATCTTTCGAGGGCATGATGAGGAGCTCACCTTTAAGACCAGATCGCCAAGAACTGCCGTACCAGCGTCGAGATGATCGAAAAATATTACGCGGCGCACATCAAAACCAGGCTGGATGCTGCCGCGATTAACGTCATGCGACCGCACAAGTTCAAAAGCAAGACAGGAAGCAGAGCCCGTACGAAATTCCAACCTTCACCAACGGCTGGGGATCACACTCCGCAAAATTTAGCTGCGCTCGCCCCTTCCCGGCACGACGGCGATGCAGAACCGGTCAAGCCGGCCGAACCTCTCGAACTGGGAGCCAAGGCTGGCGAGAGTTAGCCATCGGCACCGATTCATCGCCTTCAACGAGAATCTTCGTCATCTTGAGCCGGATTTGTACATTAGGCTGCCTTCGGTCTTATGGGGAGATTGTCCGAGAAGCGCTGTGTAGAATCGCTCAGTTCTGCCCAGTTCGCCAACGCGGAACACAAGATGATCAACGAATTTCGGGCAGATCATGAGACTCTGCTCCCACTTCAAGTTGGCCAGTATTATCTCGAAACTGACCCACTACCGGCAAACCATGATTCCGCGTGAGTTTGGCAGCAACAGGATCAGCCGCATCCCCAAAGCGATGTGTATTTGAATCCTCAATCGCTTTCAGTACATCCCACGTCAGGCCGGCTGAAATTCGACGAAATTACTCGTTTGGTTCCTTTTCCAACAGCCACAGGCGATAGCACTTAAAATTTGTTCTTCTTATCTACTATCGTGAAATGCTTGCATATCACCGACTACCGCCTAATAATGCTCCAATGCGTGAGAAGTAATCATCGAGCCGGTGCGCTTAGCCAGTTCATGACTTTCTCTGCCAGGGCCGATAGGTCACAACCACTCCCACCATTCCCAAGACGCTGGCGCCCATAAAAACCGGACTCATATCATTCCAATATCTGTAATCCTTCGCCTCCTCGTAGGTCAGGTACCGCAGGTAACCATGATTCACGTAAACCGGGATTATCTGTCCGGTTTCTTGTACCGGTTTGTTTGGTGCCGTCGTGTATATGTCGACTTCCATCGAGAACGGCCGGTACGAGACAATGCAGAGTAGCACAACAAATGGCACGATAAGAACTTTCCGCCACAACGGAAGATCTGCCCACTCGAAGCTTTCCCGCCAAAGGTTCTGCATAGTTCATAGCTTTCTCTTCCGAGGCCGATAGGTCATAACCGAACCAAACATTCCCAAGATAATTGCTCCAAGAAAGGTAGGAGTCATGTTATACCAATATCTGTAATCCTCTGCTTCTTTTGCGGTTATGTATCGCAAGTAGCCATGATTCACGTGAACCGGCACCACCTGTCTCGTTTCCGGTACCGGTTTTCTTGGTGCCGTCGCATATATGTCGACCTCCATTGAGGACGATGGGTACCCCACAATAAAAATAAAAAACAGCGCAAAAAGAGACAAGACAAGAATTGTCCGCCATATCGGAAGATCGTACCACTCGAAAGTTTCACGCCAAATGTTCTGCATAGACCATTAAGTTGAAGACCGGCTATACCCGGAGGTTCAGTCTAAGCGGCTATTGACTGTGCAGAACGTAGCCGGGTTCTAGGGGAAGCTTGTCATCAATCTTCAACACATCCACGTTGCCGTTGATGGAGTAAACATTCAACTTAAGGTCTCTTAACCGCACAAACTTCTTGCGGGCAGCGCGATGCCCTTTCGGGAGAGCCACAACGACTCGCTCCCGAGTCAGCAGCATATTCTCGATCTGGTCGTAGGTGCGACTCAAATGACCAATGCAGACATCAAAGGTTCCCGAACGTAGTCCTGTGATCTGGAGGTTTTCGGCCCCTTCTCTAAGCTCCACACTCACGAGAGGGAGAGTGCTTGTGATCTTGTCGAGGAGCCGGGGAAGAATTTGGAGGCTCGCCGTCGGAATGAAAGCGAGCCGGATTGTTCCTACGTCACCAACCTCAGTATGAACTGCCGCTGCTGATGCCTGCTGAAGTCTCAACAGGATTTCTCGTGCCGCAGACAAGAAGACTTCGCCCGCACGAGTGATTTCAACTTGCCGCTTTGACCGCCAAAAAAGGGCAACACCGAGTTCATCTTCAAGTTGTTTGATTTGGACGCTTAGAGAAGGCTGGGAGACATGCAGCTGTTTGCCTGCCTGCCGAAAGCTCAAAGTCTCGGCGACCGCAACGAAGTATCGCAGGTGCCTGAGTTCCATGGCTGATAGTGCTGCCCTATCAGAGTGAAATAAATAAAGTACCACGCCGTATCACCGCGCAGACTCATCTTTTAATCTGTAACACCGAGGAGGTGGCTTATGAAAATAGGTTTTATAGGAGCTGGGAACGTAACACGCACGATCGGCCGTCACCTGATAACTGCTGGTCACAGCATCGTTGTTTCCAATTCCAGAGGTCCGGAGACACTGGCTGATTTTGTTGCCGATCTCGGTCCAGGCGCCGTCGCAGGGACCAGGGAGCAGGCGGCAGAATGCGACGTCGTTATTCTCGCTACACACTGGCCGAAAGTGCCTGAAGCGTTGAAAGGTATCGATTGGCGTGGCCGAATTCTGATTGATGCGACGAACGCACATATGGATCCTAAACCCGATATCAGCCTGGCTGGCGTGACCAGATCGCGGGCCGCGTTGAAGGCGAAAGGGCGCACATCGAGCGAGATCGTTGCGGAGATGGCAGTGGGCGCAAGGCTTGTAAAATCGATCAGCAACATGCCGATGGCCTGGATACAGGACTTCTCGCCAAACAAGCCCCGTTCCGTCATCTTTACATCCGGCGACGACACCGAAGCCAAACAGCAAGTGATCGACTTGATTAACAGCACCGGGCTAGTCGCAATCGATCTCGGGTCACTCGCCACGGGCGGTGCTATGCACGAGGTCGGCGCTCCGCTATCCGGCGTCGAGTTCCACTTCGTCCGGCGGCTACGGTGAGAGTGGTTTCACCATTAATCAATATGACCGGCCCAAAGGAGAACGAAAATGTCAACAACAATCCGCAAGAACGAGGCTATTTCCGATACTTGGACGACAATCCATCCGCTCAGCCCGGAAGATTCCGCTGCGGTGACCGCCCTGCGCAAGATGGTCGCCGGCATGAAGGGAAAGCTTGAAGGAAGTGCCGCCCGCGGACCGTTCGACGCCATCATTGAACACGTCGTCGCCCCGCACGGCGTCACGTTTGAGGCCGACACGGTCGGAGGAATTCCCGGCTGGTGGGTGAGGGCTGCAAACGGCAAGAAGGGAGCTGCAGTGCTTCACCTGCATGGCGGCTGGTTCAATTGGGGAACGGCCCAGGCCTACAGGAACCTTGTCGGTCACATTGCGTCCAGCGCAGGGGCCGATGCTTTTATACCTGATTACCGACTCGCCCCCGAGCATCCGTTCCCCTCCGCGGTAAAGGATGCAGAGGCCTCCTATCGCGGCCTCGCCGACAAGGGAGTCACGAAGATGGCACTTAGCGGCGACTCGGCCGGAGGGAATCTCGCGCTCGTGCTTTTGTCGGTGACTGGTAGCCAGGCCTCGTCGGGCAACGTGCCCCCAGCGGGTGCGGTGGCACTTTCTCCGGTGACGGATCTCGCGCTTACGGGCGAGAGTTTCGCGACGCGGGCCGAGGCGGACCCGTACTTCACCCGGCCACAAGCCGCCGGACTCGTCCGCTCCTATCTCGGCGAGACCGATCCCAGGAATCCGTTAGCCTCGCCTCTTTACGCGAATCTGGCGGGATTGCCTGCAATCCGTGTTCACGTTGGGGATGACGAAGTGCTACTCGACGACCCGCGGCGTTATGTGGAGCGCGCCGTCGTGGCAGGCGTCGATGCGACACTCGACATTTGGATGGGAATGCCGCACGGATTCATCAACGGCGTCGGACAACTGAACGCCGCCACGGAGGCACTCAGCGCCATCGGAACATTTCTGAAGGGGCGCCTAGCGGGGACGCTCTACTAGAGATGAGCTGCTCGAGGAGCTACTATGACTCCGAACACAAGCGATTCCAGCCGAGATTGGATCAGGTTTACTTTCCTCATGACGGCGACCGATTTAGCTCTCCAAACAATCCTGGCGAGAAGCCAGAGAAGAGGATTGTGCTGGGATCGCGTGTTTCAGCTTATCCTCTAGACCACAGTCTAAAATGAGTAGTCGTTTCGTAGTTTTGGTTATGCCCGTACGCCAGCCACCCCGACAGAACATAAGGCGCAATCACGCAGCTGAACGTTCAGTGGGCCGAAGCGCACTTCGGGTCGTGATTGTGGCCGTTCCGCCAATGAGGACCCTCGACGTATTCGGGCCTGCAGAGGTGTTCGGTGATGCGAATTGGCTGCGGGGTGGAGACCCAGCATACAAAATCAACATCATTTCAGGTTGCGCCGACCGCGTAGTTTCAAATTATCTGGGCACGCTCGTGCATACGGATCGGACATACCGGGAATATCGCGGGCCGATCGATACACTTCTCGTTGCCGGATGCATGGGCCCGCGCGAACTGCGCTACGAGCCGGGATTCCTGGACTGGCTCCGATTGCAGAGCGCTCGCGCCCGTCGGTTCGGCTCGATTTGTACCGGCGCATTTGTCCTGGCAAAGGCCGGCCTTCTCGACGGACGGCGGGCGACCACCCATTGGAGATGGGCGAGCGGACTTGCACAAGACTACCCGCGCGTTACCGTCGATCCCGACCCCATCTACATTCGCGATGGCAGTTGCTATACATCAGCTGGGGTAACGGCCGGCATCGATCTTTGCCTCGCGTTTGTGGAGGAAGATCTTGGCCGACCTCTGGCTCTTCGAGTTGCGCAGATGATGGTTGTGTTTCTTCGGCGCCCCGGCGGACAATCGCAATTCAGTGCAACCCTCGAAGCACAAACTCATGAGAACAGGCCGCTGGGTAACCTACTCGCTTGGCTTCCTGACAACCTTCAGCGCGACCTCTCGGTCGACTCACTCGCTCGCCGCGCGGCGATGAGCTCTCGCAACTTCGCCCGCCTGTTCAAGCAGGAACTCGGAAAAACTCCCGCGCAGCACATCGAGGATCTCCGTCTGGAAGCGGCGCGACGTCAGCTGGAATCCACGGTACGGAGCATGGATGAAATCGCGGATGCGTGCGGGTTAGCCAGTGCTGAAATTCTCCGCCGCATGTTCCGTCGCCGACTGCAGGTCACACCTGGTCAATATCGAGCATCATTCGGGCAGTCTCGAGTGCGTTGACCCCCCCACTCAATCTTTTGGCAGAAATCGTTGGTTTGTTGTCCCCTGCCGCTCTTACGAACCATGGCTCCTGAGTCCTAAGATCGCTTCAGATTGGAGGACAATCATCATGAGCACAGTCACGATCAGCAATCTCGACGCTGATTTGAAATTGGATATCGCTTTCTGGAACTACGACCGCACCCGGGCGCTGGCAGATGGTACAACCAGGATTCCAGGCATCGCGGCTACGTACCATACCACGCCCATCGTGACCCAGATCTTCGAAGGTG
>JASHSL010000390.1 GCA_030040855.1 Terriglobales bacterium | reverse complement strand
TCGAGATCCCGAAGACTATCGAGCATGGCCCCGCGGATGCGGAACTTGGCAAACGCATGGAAGGGAACCGCCTTGCGCACGTCATAGCTGCGAACGGATTCGATCAAGCCGACGACTCCGGCATGCACCAGGTCTTCAAACGAAACGTGTTGCGGTAGACGTTCACAGATTCGCCGCGCGATGTAATATACGTGGGGCAGCTCTTTCAGAATCAGCTGGTCGCGTTCTTCCGTTTCCTCCACATTTTCTCGATACGCCAGTTCTGCCTGTGTCATGAGAGTCCTCGCTCAATCGACGTGACAATTTCTGTTCACCGCAAAGCTCCTATGGATTGCACCGGGATCAGCGGGGGAATTTCGGTGGGGGAAAGCACGGAAATCCTAGGGAAAAAGGGTTCGAGAATCCGGCGCAGATGGAAACGTCCGGGCGAGGAACACAAGAGCACCGGAGGTGCGTTGACAACCTGGTCGCCAAACAGTGTCCGTAAGCCCTCCGAGATCCGCCGCGCCGTACTCGGCTGGAGCGCGTTCGAGGCAACGGCTGCCGGCTGGGGATTCACGGCGCGCGCGCACTCTTCTTCGATGGAGCGATCCAAGGTCACCACCTTCAGTTGGCCGCGCTCATCAAGCAGAGGCCGTACCAGGGCTCGCCCCAGCGCGTGACGAACCGCCTCCACCAGAAGAATGGGATTCTTGTTCACTGGCGCGACTTCGACCAGCGTCTCGAGAATGGTTCCCAGATCGCGGATCGAGACCTGCTCGCGCAGCAATTGCTGCAGCACCTTTTGCACCTCGCCCAGGGTCATCACCTTAGGAATGAGCTCTTCCACCAGTTTGGGGTGAGATTCTCCCAAGCGGTCGATGAGGCGCTTGGTCTCCTGGCGAGTCAACAGCAGATGGGCATTCTGTCGCACCACTTCGCTCAAGTGCGTAGCCAGCGCCGAGGTATGATCGACCACCACATAGCCGGCCGCCAGCGCCTGTGCCTGCAGATCAGGCGAGATCCATTTGGCCGGCGTATTGAAGGCCGGTTCGCGGGTGTTTTGCCCGGGCAGAGCCGACGAAGACTGGGAACTAATGGCGAGAAGACAATCCCGGCGCAACTCCCAGCGTGCGACCTCGACACCCCGCAGATAAATCACATACTCACGCTCTTTGCGCGCCAGGTTGTCGGTGATGTGGATGGGAGGAACCAAGAAGCCCAGCTGCGATGCCAGACTTTTGCGCAAGGAGCGGACTTTACCGAGCAGCTGGCCACCTTGCTTGCTATCGACCAACGGCACCAGCCCCAGACCGACTTCGAGCATCAAGTCGTCCAATTTCAGCAGCGAATCCAAAGAATCGGCAGCCGCACTCTTCGCCGCCTGCCCTTTGGCCGCACCGGCAGCGGCCGCTGCTTCCCCAGCCGCGGCCAGCTCGGGCTTGGCCCGCCGTGCTAGCATCATCATCAAGGCCGCCATGCATACGAAAGACAGCTTCGGCAGGCCCGGGATCAGGGCCAAAGCCAACATCACGCAGCCTGCAATCCACAGCGGGCGGCGTTCTCCCAACAACTGACGGCCGACATCGATCCCCAGTGTGCTTTCCGAGGAGGCTCGCGTCAGCACGATTGCGCCCGCGACCGACACCAGCAAGGATGGAATCATGGTGACGAGCCCGTCTCCCACGGTCAGGATGGTGTAGGTTCGTAGCGCCTCGAGGAACGGAACCCCGTGCTGGAATACGCCGATCAGGAAGCCGGCGATGATGTTGATCGCGGTAATCAGGATGGTGGCCATGGAATCGCGCTGGCTGAAGCGTGCCGCGCCGTCCATGGCTCCGTAAAACTCAGACTCGCGCGTGATCTGCAGCCGGCGGGTGCGGGCTTGTTTTTCATCAATCAGGCCGGCGTTCAGGTCGGCATCGATCGCCATCTGCTTGCCCGGCATCGCATCCAACGTGAAGCGCGCGGTCACCTCGGCCGTGCGCACCGCACCGTGGCTGACCACCAGGTATTGAATGGCAATCAAGGCCAAGAAAAGAACAAATCCCACTACATAGTTGCCGCCCACCACAAATTGGCCAAAGGCCTCAATCACTCTGCCCGCTGCCGCCGAACCTTCGTTGCCATGCAGCAGGATTCGCCGGCTACTGGCCAGCCCCAGCGACAGACGGAAAAGGGTCAGCAAAAGCAACAAGCTGGGAAACACCGAGAACTGGACAGGTTTTAGAATTTGCAGGGCGACCAGTAACACCAACACAGATCCGGTGAGGCTCAGGGCCAGCAGGCCGTCGATCATCAGTGGGGGCAGGGGGATGAGCATGACAAACACCATGCTCACGGCGAGCGAGGGAACGATCCAATCGGTCCTGCCGCCACTTGGAATTATCGGTTTCGGGTTCGCCGCCATGGTTCCTTTCCCACTCTCCGCGTCGGTTTAGTGTGCCGGTACTCCTGATTGCTGGCGCACCCGAGCTTGGGCGCGGAAGACGAACGCCAGAATCTCGGCCACCGCCACATAAAAGGTCGCCGGTATGGGACTGCCGACTTCGACTGTGTAATAGAGGGCTTGCGCCAGCGGAGGATTCTCGAGCACAGCAATCCCGTGCCAGCGCGCGACTTCCTTGATTTCCTGCGCCAGAAAGTCCCGCCCTTTGGCAACCACAATCGGAGCATCCATATCCATCTCGTAGCGCAAGGCAACCGCAAAGTGTGTAGGGTTGGTGATGACCACACTGGCCTTCTCGGTATCGCGCAACATCTGGCGCCGGCGCATCTGGCGTTGCAGACGGCGGATACGGCCCTTCACCGTCGGATTTCCTTCGGTCTGTCTGAGCTCATCTCGCATCTCCTGGCGGGTCATCTTCAAGTCCCCTTCCACTTTCTGCCGCACCAGCAGGTAATCAATACCCGACCAGGTCAGCAAGACCAGACCCGACTTCCAGCAAAGTTCCCTCATCACGCCCAATACGAAGCCGGCGTAGGCGCGAACTCCGAGATCGGAGGCATGGGCGATGCCCTCCCAGTGCTTCGTCAAGGTGGACACTCCAATCCAGACGATCACTCCGAACGGCAGCAGCGATTTCAAGACTCCACTGAAACCGGAAGGCGAAAACATTTGTTTTAGCTTTTCCGCCGGGTTCAGTCTCTCCGGTTTCAGCGCCAAGGCTTCGCCGGCAAACACCATCCCACCTTGCGCGAGGCCACCCGCGACCGAAAGCATCCAGGCACCGACCAAGATGGGAACAATCCACCGCAAAACGGCCACGGCACTCCAAAAAAGAATCGGCCCCCGCGGTGTGAGCGGCTCGCGCAGCCCGAGATCCAATTCGCTCTCGAACAGGCCGCGCCATTGCCGAGCCGCGTCGGG
>JASHSL010000389.1 GCA_030040855.1 Terriglobales bacterium | reverse complement strand
AAATCCGTATCACCGTCGAAGACCACGGCATCGGGATCGATTCCGCAGATTTAAAAGAGATCTTCGAACCCTTCTATCGAAGTCCGGCGGTGACTGCGGCCCAAATCCACGGCAATGGCTTGGGGCTGCCGCTGGCCGCAAGAATCGCCGAAGCCATGGGAGGCCGGCTGGGAGTGGAGAGCGTGCCCGGGAAGGGCAGCGCTTTTACGGTACACTTACCCCTCGGAGAGGAGCACCGCGTCGCCAACGCGGCCAGCGTGAATTCCGGTTCGTGACGGTTCGATCGATGGACGAAAAAATTCTTGTAGTCGAAGACGACGAAGTCATTCGTATGACGCTCGGCGATCGTTTGCAAAGCGAGGGTTATTCTGTCGACTTTGCCGCCGACGGGGACGAGGGTGTGCGCAAGGCCAGCCAGAATCCGAGCGATCTGATTATTTTGGACATCATGTTGCCGCGCAAGAATGGCTTCGATGTTTGCCGCGATCTGCGCATGGCCGGCGTGGTGACGCCGATCCTCATGCTGACCGCCCGCGGCCAAACCGTCGACAAGGTTCTGGGGTTGAAGATTGGCGCCGACGATTATCTGACCAAGCCGTTCGACGCGATGGAACTGCTGGCACGCATCGAAGCGCTGTTGCGGCGTGCCAAAGCATCGCCTGGGGTTTCCCGGACCCACAAGTTCGGCTCCATCGAAGTCGACCTTCGTGGAACCACGGTGTCGCGCGAAGGCAAAATCGTCCCGCTTTCCGCCCGCGAGTTCCAGCTTCTGCGCTACCTGGTGGAACACCAGGACACGACTTTGTCGCGCGAGGTGTTGCTGAAAGACGTATGGTCCTACAGCACCGATGCGTTCACCCGCACGGTCGATGTTCACATCGCAAGCTTGCGCCAAAAGCTCGAACCAGACCCCAAGCACCCATCCCTGATCGTAACCGTCCCCGGTCTGGGATATAAATTCGTTTCCTGAGGCGGTTCGGAATCCACCCTGGAAAACAAGGGCAGACCAAGGGGGAATGGCCCGCCCCCGGGGTGGTTTAGCGCAGCCCCATGGCTGGCGGTCCCCCGGGTCCGCCCGGCATGTCGAAGGGGCCCAGGTGCTGGCTTTCGAGGTCGGAGAACTTGCTCTGCTGCTCCGGAGTCAGGATCTGATAGAAGGCGGCGTCGGCCTTGGCTCGCGTCGCGGTGTTCTCGGCCATCGACTGAGCGAGGGTCGCAGAGACTTGGTCGATGGTCGCAATGTCATTGTTCCGCACTGCGGCGCGCAAGGTTTTCCATGCCTCCTTCTCGCCTTCATGAGCCGTTTGTTCGGCCTGGGCAGCACTCGTATAGATGGCTTTTGCTTGCTGCTGCTGCACGGAGGTCAGATTCAGCAAGACGGTCCACGTCTTGACCCGGTGCTCGGCGATGGCCGCGGCACTGGGTGGTTTCGGTAAGTTTTGAGCCGCTGCGCCGACGGCGAGCACAGCGGCCAATGTGGCGTTGATTAGGTATTTCATCCTTCCTCCTTAGAATCGTTGACTTCGAATGTGAGCCAAGGCGTGTGGAGCTCCTCCGGGGGGCGGCCAAGGCTTGGCCAAACACACCGTGGGGCGAACCCCCGGAGCTCGGGATAGAGTGCGCGTAGAACCGGCAACAATTCCTCGCGCAGGCGTGACTTATGGATCAGTGCGCTCAAGGACAAGATCAGACTCGGCGCTGCGAGCGAAATCGAATCCGCCGCCATGCCGACGATCTTGGTGTCGGCGGCGGACAACAAGAGGATGGCTGCGATGGCCAGATGGGGGGAAGCCATTTCGATATCCATCAGAATCAGATCCGGCCGCAGACTGAGCGCCAGCTCGATCATCTCTTCAAAGTTTTGCGCCCGTCCGGCGAGCTCCACAATCTGGTCGATTTCGAGCACGGCAAAAACTGTGTCCAGCGACCGGGCGGATCCGTCCGCCACGACGACGCTCAATCTTTGCGCTTCGGGTTCGAAGGACAGCTTGCCGCCAGGCTCAGTGACCACCTCTACAGTCCTCATGCGATTCCTCCCATCCGGTCTTTAGGAACCTTAAACAAAACGCACGAGGGGTTGGGTTAAGAGTTCAACAACGGGATGTAAAAATTGTGTTAACTGCATCGCTTTTTTCTCGGCCGGCCCAAGTTGAACTATCTCGCGATTGCTCGCTTTTCCTTCCGCGCCGTGCGCACTCATCAGGGAGCTCGCAGACACTCGCCCAGTTGTGCCCCGCCATCGATCTAAAAATCGGCTCCCCCACGGGGAGAGGTGAAGGAGCCGACCGGACCACTATCGAAACGGCACTACCGTATTCGGTAGCGGAACACCGCCCGTAGTGGCGGAGGACGCCGACGGGGAGTGAGAGGCGCGAACAACATGAATCGCCTCAAGCACCGCAGCGGCCTTCGAACCAGTGCCGTACACGCTCGGCGTGGCGAGCGACTGGATTCTTTGCCGAGCACTGCTCGTCGATGTTCCCGTGCTGGTTGAACTCGTTGAGGTACACGAGCCTCTGCTGGTGGTTGTCGTGGTGTTGGTGGTTGTGTGGCTGCTCGCCCTTTGGGCGAACATCGCGCTCGACAGCAGCATCACCAATAGAAGCGAGGGCAAGGTTCTTTTCAAAGCACCTCCATTGCCGGTTGCGGCTGGACCTCTCCGGAACTCGAGGCCCCGCCCAGATGGCGGCGCTTTCGAAAAGCGCCGCTTCGGACCCGTACTGCCCTCGGCGTTCCTTCGCTCGCCACCGATCGACAACGAGTCCTCATCGCCTTGTCGCAGACAGCGTACGTCTGGATGAAACCGGGCTGGGTAATCTCTGGGTAAGGCGCATGTAAAGCCTTTGTAAACTCTCTACTGAGATTGTTCCTCGATTGCGAACCGAGGCTCGACCGCCAAGGTCGTGTCCGATCCAGCCTGCCTCGGGGAATGCTTGGATCGGGTTGAGGCCTGAGCGATCTCCTGCGCCAGGCTGTCGTGGAGAGTGCTCAGCACTTGGTATTGCATGATGGCGAGCTGATACCTCTCCTGGGTGAGATATTCGGCCTGATCGGGAGTGATGTGGCCCAGGCGTACAGCCTCGGCGATCGCGGCCAACTCGGCGGAGATTCTCTGCGCGATTGCGCTCATTCCATTTTCGTACCCCTTGAGTAGGTCGGCCGGGCCGAGCGGGATCTGAGGTTGGACCGCCAGCAGGCCTACCAGTTCCTGGTCTGTGCCTAGCCGAGAAAGGGGAACGACGCTTTCGAGACGGGGTGGCCCAACCTCCGCCGTTCTCCTGACGGTGTGCGATGACTGGGCTGCAAACGCCAGGGGCACGACGGCCAGCGAGAATACAACAACCATCGATTCGAGTTTCATGAACTAGCTCCTTTTCGAGCAATAGATGCTCGTCCGTCTGCGCCGCATGTAAGAGGTTGGTAAAGACCCGGTTAACTGATGTGTCCCAATCGCATTCGCATTCGGGCGCGCAAAAAATAAGGGCGGCCTTCAGGCCGCCCAGGCGAAGAGCGGACAACCGCTCTATTTGATCACCATGAAACGCAGGCGAGTCAGGAAGTCTTGATGTCCTTCGCGTTCGGCCAGGCCCCGCACGGCGTCGCCAACCGCCGGATTGTCCTTGAAGGCGTCGGAGAATGCCTGGTTGACCTGATCCAAGGCGGCGGCATTGGGCACGGTAATGTACTGGTAAATGGTGCCCAACTTCTGCTGATGGAAGTCCTCCCGCAGCAGTCCGTAGGAAGTGATGGAGCCTTCTGCCAGCAACTTCTCAAGGATCGGCACAAAGTTGCTTTTTATGAGGTCGCTATAGGCGCGCGTTTCCCCCGGCTTGATTTCCCAGCGCGACCAGGTGAGATAGCCGCCGCTGGTGCCCGGCTTCGAGTTGTAAATGTCCCCGGTGAAGATCTGGTCCCAGTGCTTCGAAGCACCCTCGACCGGTGCGGTCGTGGACCCGGGTTGAGCGTAAATTGCCTCCAGGGCCTTAAGCAGATTACCCTCCGACGTTGCCGTGAACCAGCTTCCGTGGGTGGGTTGGCCTTCCTGATGAATCAGGTTCGTATACGCGCCGTAGCCGACGATCGTCCCATCGGCCACCAGCTTGTCGAGCAACGGCCGATCCTGCTCGTCCATTTTGACGATGTCGCCCCATTGGGCGCGAGGAACGTCCCATTCCGCAACATAGGTGTAGACGGGAGGCTTGTCCTTGGCCGCCGTCTGGGCCTGCAACCGCCCAATCGTGGCCAGGGCAAGGGAGAGAATTAGCAAACAAACGCCCCAGGTTGTTCGCTTTCGCATAATGCTCCTTTCTAAGTTGGATTCCAGCGTGAGATCGGTTTTCGCGCCGGTATGATGCCCGCTTCGACCGAGAGATAGGTTTGAAATGCGGGCGCAATTATACACGCGGGCTATCGAGGAGCCGCAGTGGACAGTTCCTTGGCTAGGGCGATGAAAGAAGAACTTGCGAAGAAAACACTTCCCCTCGGAGTTGGGCAGCCTACGCTAGGGCAGAGGAAAGAAACCGCGATTCTCTACCTTCCGGCACCACCTGCCCGAACCGCTAATCTTCGACAGGCTTCTCCACATTATCGATGACGAGA
>JASHSL010000388.1 GCA_030040855.1 Terriglobales bacterium | reverse complement strand
CGGAGCGGCGGAAACCTCTCTCCGGAACTCCAAACCCATGCCCCATTGCCAGACGGCTCATGGTGAGGAAAAGGAACCAGAGCTTCGCTCGATCGTCGCCGAGCTCAACCCCGACCGATGGAGAACAGCAGCCATGGAGGTCGGCTCCGCTTTGTTCCCGTTGCCCAAGCGGGAGGTTCACGTCTGGCTTACCGATTTCGAAGGGCCGATCAGTTCGGTCTACGATCTCCTCGACCGAGAAGAACAGCTGCGAGCCTCGCGATTCAAACTGGAGGTTCCCCGCCAGCAATTTATCATCTCCCACGCCTTCCTTCGCTTGGCCCTTGCACAATATCTGGGCATTGCGGCCCGGGACATAGGTTTTCGACTGACAGCCTACGGAAAACCGGAGTTGCAAACGGTTACGGATCTAAACTTCAATCTCTCCCACACTGAAGGTATGGCCGTACTGGCTCTAGCACGGGGGCGGCGTGTTGGTGTCGACGTGGAGCGCGTGCGAGAAAACTTGCATCCCCTCGAGCTGGCCGATCGTTTTTTCTCCTCCTCGGAAGCGGCGTGGCTGCGTTCGCAGCCGCCCGCGCAACGGATCCCGTCGTTTTTCGCCTGCTGGACGGCGAAGGAAGCCTATATCAAGGCCTGCGGCAATGGATTGTCCCAGCCGCTCTCCGGATTCATCCTGATCCCACAATCTGCCAACCAGCCCTGCGCGCTCGAAGTCCGCGACAACCCGGAGCCGTCGGCGGAATGGTCGGTGTGGCAGCTTGATCTCGGCCCGAATCTGCGCGGCGCCCTGGCGGCGGAAGGTCGGGAGCTAACCCTGAGCCTTCGAAGCTGGCGGTGGAGGTAACCGAACACGAGCAGAGAGCCTCGCTTGGGGGCCGGTTCAAGGATTATTCAGGCTTGTCGTTCCTGCTTCCGGAGTGAGGTAATCGAGCAGGCGAGTGATTCCCTGATGAAAGGTTGCTGGGGGAGGGATCAGGCTCAACACCAGAAATCCGTCGCTCGGAAACTCGTAAAAGTGACCGGGATGAACAAGAACGCCGGTCTTGCGCACAATGTCGATCACCAGCTGTTCATCGGATTGGGTGACGGGAACCCGCAGCACGGCATACCAACCACCTTCGAGCGCAAGACGCCGACAAACGCCGGCTCGAGCGAGGGCGCGGTCGAGTTGTTCCAAATTTGTCCGTATCCGATCCAGTAACAAGGGCTGGAGATTGTGCCGCTGGTCAAGCAGCACCGGAGCTGCTAACTGGATGGGCGCGTTCAGGGAAAGATAGGTATCGGCGATGACTTCCAAGCGGTCGAGGGCGGGGCGAGTACGGTCGGCCGGGCCGCTCGTGATCAGCCAGGCCAGTTTCATCTGCGGCAGGGCGGAAATTTTGGAAAGGCCGCTGAGTGTAAAGGTCAGAACCTCGCGATTGGCGGCAAAGGTCGGGCGGGAGGCGCCGTCGAGCGCGTACGTCAGGAACACCTCGTCGACGATCAACGATAATTGGTATTCCCGGCAGAAGTGATTGAGTTGGGTGCGTTCGCTGTCGGAAACAAAGGATCCTGTCGGATTATTGGGATGCACCACGACGACCGCGCGCGTGCGATGGCTTACCTTTTGGTAGAGAGAGGGAACATCGATCTGCCAGCCGTGATCGTAAAGCAGCGGGTAGGGAACCAGCTTGACATCCTCCAAATCGGCCAGAAATTCGAATAAGGGATAACTGGGCCGGGGTACCAGGATCTCGTCCTGGGGATTACAGAGAAGGCGAAAGATGTAGGAGTAGCCTTCGCTGGTGCTGGTCGTGAGAATCATCGACTCCGGGTCCACGTCAAATTCGTCATGCTGCTTGCGGTAATAATCGCTGACTGCCTGGCGAGCACGGAGCAGGCCCTTGGGTTGGGGATTGTACCGCATGGCCTCCGGACTGACGAGAGCTTGCAGAATGATCTCGGCCTCGTAGTGAAGATCGACGCAGGTGGGATTGGAAACCGTGAGATCCAGGATTGGTTGCCCCGCGGCCCGCAGCTGCTCTTGCGCTTGCGTGAACGGGTTCGGGTTGAGCTTCCAATGGCTGCGCTGGGAAAACATCCGTACAGAGATGATACTTGAGGGCGGGGCGGCCGCGCTCATCCCTCTCGAGAAGGAGGTGACGGTCGGCAGCAGCTACTCGTCTGCAGCCGCTAAGCGGTAGCGAGCCAGAACATCTTCCCTGGTAATAATGCCTTCGAGCTTATGCAGGTCGGCGCGACTGACCACGGGAACCAGCGCATTCTGCTCCACGTATCGCAACGCCATCTCGAGCGGATAGTCGGGATAGAGATAGGGCAGGCGAGGCGCGGGCAGCAGCGACGCCAGCGTCATCTCCCACTTTCCTTCCCGCTCGGAGCGTGTCACCAGATCACGGCTCACGCTGGCCCAACCCGACGGGTTCCATCGCACCAAAAAGACATCGGACGACGATGATTGAATCTGCTGACTGGCGTCCCGGACGGTACTTTGGGAATCGAGCACCGGGGGGATCGGCGGTCTCATAGCGTCCTCGACACGCAGTACCCCCTCATCCCGCTGCTCTTCGAGCGAGGGCAGGCTAAGTCCGTCCTGGCGAGTGAGCAGGTCGAAGATGGGAATTTCTTCAAAACTACGAGAAATTACATAGGCGATGGTGTTGGCCAAAATTACCGGAACGATAATCGAATAGTCGCCGCTGACCTCAAGCACCATGAAAACGGAGGTCATCGGCACACGCAAAAATCCCGCGAAGAGTACCCCCATGCCAACCAAGGCGTAGGTGCCGGTTGTGCCCGTGAGATGCGGATAGAAGTGGCGCTCCACGCCACCCACGGCGCCGCCCAGCATGGCGCCTACGAAGAGTGTGGGCGCGAACATGCCCCCGGGCGTACCGCTGACGAACGAGAGCGTGGTCGCCAGGATTTTCAGGCCTGCCAATACACCCAGCATCTCCCACGTGAAGTGATCGTGCATGGCCTGATCTATGTATTCGTATCCTGCGCCCATGACCTGAGGAGCCCCGCAATACCCGATCAGGCCGATGACCAATCCGGCGAGCGCGGGCTGAAAATATTGCGTGCCCTTCGGCAAACCACGGAGCAGCGGGCGAAAATAGCCGATAGCCTTGGCGAACACGACGGCGGCAACGCCTCCGACAATTCCTAGCACTGCATAGGCGAGCAACTCGCTGGGATGGACCCCGGTAAGGGGAGGAATTCGGAACAGGGGTTGGGCACCCAGGAACCAACGCACCACGACCACACTGGAGATGGCCGAGAGCACGACCGAGCCCAGAATGGCAGCGCTCCAGCGGCCGATGACCTCCTCGATGACAAAGAGCACGGCTGAGATCGGAGCATTGAAGGCGGCAGCCAGCCCGGCAGCAGCCCCGACCGGAGCCAGCAGGCGGAGCTTCTCTCGGGAGAATCGCATGCGCCGGCCGATCATCCAGGCCAGACTGGCGCCGATCTGCAAGGACGGATCCTCAGGACCGAGCGAGTGGCCCGAACCAATGGCCAGAGCGGCGGTGACAAACTTCCCCACCGCCGTACGGATTGGAATGTGCCCATTAAAGATATAGAACGCGGCCTTGGTCTGGTTCACGCCGCTGCCGCGGACGTGAGGGAAAACATGGAGAACCAGCAGGGCCACCACCAGACCCGCCAGGGCGGGCACCAACAGCACATGAAGCGTGTGCGGGGAAGGGGCGGGTCCAAGCAGACCGATGCGGGTCCAATCGATGGCCAGGCGAAAGCAGACGACTGCAAGCCCGGCAAAGATGCCGATGAAGACGGACAGGATCAGAAAGAAACGCTCTTCGCTGAGACTCCCGGCCACGAAAAACCAGGGACGGCGCACTGCTACGGAAGACGGCGAAGGGGAAGGCCGCGGGAATTCTTGGGTTTGGACAGGAGACTGGCTCACTGCTCCACTCCGGCCCGATTCTCGGCAAGCAGCAACAAGGCCTGATCCTCTGCCGTGATTCCGCATGCGGCCGTCTGCTGCTCGATCTGGAGCACCAAATCCATGACCTCGTCCGGCAATCCCGGTTCTCCGCTACCTCGGAGAGAGGAGAGTTTCGACTGCATCTTGGTCCACCGAACTTCGAGAGCCGACAGGGGATCGGCTTGGGGCTGCGAGCTGGACGAGGGCTGTTCTTTCGCCTGCATGCAAGCGTTGAGGCGCTGCCCGGCGTCGTGAAAGATGATGCGCAGGCGGCGATCGCGCTCGACGGTCGAGATGCGACGACTGAATGGATCCTCCTCGAGAATGAGCTTACTGGTGGCCAGCACTTGGGCGAGATGAGAATCTTGGGGATTCGCCCTGGCGGCGGCTTCCAAATATTGAGCCGCGGTGCGGTACCGAGAAAGCTGGTAGGCCGCCTCTCCCGCCCCGGCGAGAGCCGAGGAGTTTCCCGGATCCAATTGCAAAACTCTGCGGTATTGTGCCAAGGCGTGCTCGTAATCTTGAACCTCGGCAAAAAGATCCGCGGTCCGTAGTTCGAGCGGTGGATTTTGCGGCAGATTCGCGGACAAAGCAATGAGTTCCGCCTGGGCTTGCGCGCGGGCATTCCCGCGCAGCAGGACTTCAACCAATTCAAACCAAGCCCGCAGGCGGTTTGGCTCCGCGTCGGAGACCCAGAGGCCATAAATGGCGTTGTGATAGTACTGCATGATCCGGTCGAGGGATCCCTCCCGCGCCGCCAGCCGCCCCAGTGCGAGATTGACCTCTCCGCTCTGCGGAGAGCGTTCCCATAAGCTGATGAGATAGCTCTCCGCCTCCTCGGTGCGTCCGCTGTCTCGGAGGGCCCTCGCCAGGCTCAGTTGATACTGAAAGTTGTCACGATCGTAGCCGAGAGCTGCGCGAAAATGCTCAATGGCCAGGTCTTGTTTCCCCGCCTGCTGTTCTTCGAGACTCTGCCGATAGAGATGGCGAGCGAGGGCCTTCTCCTCCTGTTGAAAGCGGTTCACCAAGCGACGGACGCCGAGCCAACCCAGGAGCGCGAGAAGGACTAAGATTGTGATGACCAGGGTGGGTCGGTGGGTGATGGGTTCAGAGACCGGTTCGCTCATAGCACGACTCATCGCAAATCATGGCCGGCGGTCTTCCGCGTGGGTTGTGTTTCGCACCCCGGGCGATCACCACGGGGGCTCCGAGTTCGGGTCCGTGGTCTTCCTCATCCGTCCGCTCCGAGGATCACAGCGAAACGCTGTCCGCCATTCGCCGCTCTCAATCTAGTCTAAACCCAGCTCGTTCCACTTCTCATCGACCAGGGCCTTGGTCTTTTCGTCCATCAGGATTTCATCGGGCCAGGGGCGGGTGAAGCCTTCTGCCGCCCATTTACGGGTGGCATCGACACCCATCTTGGAGCCGTAATTGGGAAGGCGTGATGCGTGGTCGAGGGAGTCGACGGGTCCGAGCATGAACTGAATGTCCCGCTCGGGATCGATGTGGTTGAGAGCCTTGAGGGTAACTTCACCGAGATCCTGTACGTTCACGTCCTCATCGACAACAACGATGCACTTGGTGAACATCGCCTGGCCGAGCGACCAGATGGCGTTCATGACCTTGCGGGCCTGGCCGGGGTAGGACTTGCGAATGGACACAATCATCAGGTTGTGAAAGATTCCTTCGACCGGGAGATGGATGTCTACGAGTTCGGGAATGGTGAGTTGCATGAGGGGGAGGAAGATGCGCTCGACGGCCTTGCCCATCCAACCGTCTTCCATCGGCGGCTTGCCCACGATGGTGGTGGAGTAGATCGGGTCCTTGCGATGGGTAATGCAATGGACGTGGAAGACCGGATACAGATCCTCCAGGGAGTAAAAACCCGTGTGATCGCCGAAGGGGCCCTCGGTGCGAAGTTCGTCGAGGTGGACATGTCCTTCGAGGACGATCTCGGAGGTGGCCGGCACCTCTAGATCCAGAGTCTCGCACTTGACCAGTTCGACGGGTTTCTGGCGAAGGAAACCGGCAATCAGGTATTCTTCGATGTCGGGAGGAGCCGGCACAATCGAAGCAAACGTGACTGCAGGGTCGGTGCCGATGGCGACCGCAACTTCCATTTTGCCGGGAGGCAACGGGCCCTCGGGCAGCTGTGAGCCTCCAGAGGTACGCGCCATGATGTCCACCGCGCGGCGCATGGCATCTCGATCAGGTTCCCAAGTTTCCGCTCCGCTCCGGGGAGTGGGCGCTTTTTCGGCCGGCGAGTGGCTCGTGTCCAAGCTGGCCGCTTGCCGCAACATTTGACGATAGTGTTCGGCTCCAACCTTTTGGCGCTGCCAATGCATACCCGTCATGCGAGGGTCATAGACCTGCATGCGATAGCAACCGACATTGCGCTTCCCGCTCGACGGATCGCGGGTGATCACGCAGGGCAAGGTGATAAAGCGGCCTGCATCCCGGGGCCAGCACTGCAAAATGGGAAAGTCGCACAGGGAGAAATTGTCGTGTTTGATGACCTCCTTGCAGGGACCCGTGGATACGGTCTTGGGAAAGAACTTGGCCATCTCGCCGAGCATGGGGAGCATTTTCACTTTATCGAGGAATCCCTGGGGAGATTTCACATCCATAAAGGAGCGGATGCGATTGGCCACCTCGTCAAAGGAGCTCGCGCCCAGGGCCAGATGCATCCGGTGGGCCGAGCCGAACTGGTTGATGAGGACTTGAGAACCGGGATAGCCCTTGAGGCTCTGAAAAAGGAGGGCGGGGCCGCCGGCCGGGCCGCCCGAGGATGCCTTGCTCACACGATCCGTAATCTCGGTAATCTCAAGAATAGGGTCGACCTCAGTTCGAATTTTCTTGAGTTCGCCGGCGCGGTCCAGCGCAGCGATCCAGGCACGCAGGTCATCGTAGGCCAAGAGTCCTCCGGGAAAGTAAGGATTATAGAGCTTTGCCGGGAGCTGCAGGGGAGAACGATCAATGCCAGGCGCCGGCCGCGGTTGACTCCGGTCCCCATTCGTCGGGCAAGCGGGGCGCACGGCGACCTGGCCATCCTCCGTCCCCTCCCGAGCCGGAAGGTCGGTGAGGCTACCGGCCCTGGGAGGCTGATGGGGACATCGGGAATCCGCCGATAGCCAGTCTTCCGGCTTGTGCCTTTTTAGGAATTTTATGGAGTTCCTCTCGACGAATCTCGGTGCAATGCCTATCATGGGAGCTTGATTCCACCGTCGAGGGCATACAATGGCTGAACCGACTTATGATGAGCTCAAGTTGCGTGTGCAGGAATTGGAGAAGCAGCAGGGCCAGCGCCGTTCCGGCTCCTTGGAATTTCGGGTTGGGGAAAAAGGTGGAGTCAGTGTGTACGGCCTGGGTCGTTTTCCCGTCACCTTGTACTACGAACAGTGGATCCGGCTCCTCGATACCGCCGACAAGCTGCGAGACTTCCTAGAGCACAACAAGGCTAAACTCAAGCTGAAGGGCCAGTGACTTGGTGCCGACGGAGGGGGGAACGGAGTATCTCTATCTCACCACCCGCGGACGCAAAACCGGCCTCCCGCGTGAAATCGAGATCTGGTTTACCACCCGCCATGGGCGCTATTATGTGATCGCCGAGTACCCTACCTCACATTGGGTGCAGAACCTGCGTGCCGATCCCCGGGCGCAACTACGCTTGGGATCGAGAAAGATCCTGGCACAAGCGCGAGTTTTGTCGGCGAAGGCAGAACCCGATCTATACCGTGAGATTCAGGATCTTTCTCGCGAGAAATATGGCTGGGGGGAAGGCTTGCCAGTCGAACTGGTGGCAAAGGAACAAGGTTAGCGGATCCCTGGTGGGTTCGGGGAGGTCGGCGCGAGGCCTTTTACTCCGCCTGGGCTCCTATAGCAGGTAGTGATCAAACTGTTTTTCATGTCCTCCGAGGATATTCTCGAGCTCCCTGCGCCGCCAGCCGACGCCCGCCTTGCCTACGGAAGCGATGCCAATCAATTCGGCGACATCCGTCTGCCGAAAGAAAAGGGCCCCTTCCCCATCGTGATGAACCTCCACGGCGGCTTTTGGCAGGCCAAATACGATCTCGTTCATGCCGGGCACCTTTCGGCCGCCCTCACGCAAAAGGGACTCGCCACCTGGAATGTGGAGTATCGCCGTGTGGGCAACCCGGGTGGCGGCTGGCCGGGCTCCTTCGAGGATATTCGCAACGCCTATCGCTTCCTGGCTCAGCTGGAGAAGCGATACAACCTCGATCCCGCCAAAGTGCTGGTCATGGGCCACTCCGCTGGCGGGCAACTGGCTCTGTGTCTGGCGGCGCACGAACCTGCCCTGACCCGGGTTCTCTCCCTCGCCGGGGTGGTAGATCTTGAACAGGCTTTCAAGCTGCATCTCGGTGACAACGCCGTGGTGGCGTTCCTCGGGGGCACACCGAGTGAGGTTCCAGAGCATTATCATGAAGCCAACCCTATGGCAGGTGCGATTCCGGGGACCACCACGCAATGGCTGATCCACGGCGCCGCCGACACCGTCGTGCCCTCATACTTCAGCCGAACTTATGCCGAGCTCAAGAAACAGCGGGGCGAGAATGTGCATTATCTGGAGATCGCCACGGCCGGCCACTTCGATTTGATTGATCCTCATGCGAGGGCGTGGGAAAAGGTGGAAAGCACGGTGCTGCACATGCTGGGACAGTAGGATTCGTTCCCGAAGCTCGGGATCGAGTTGGCGTTGGCGCCAGCCCGCATCGCAGTTTAAAGCGGGCCCATAGGAGGAGTCGGTGACCACGACGATTGCCCCGCCAGACCTTTCGACGCGGCCTCTCCGCCTCACCGTCGAGCGCGTCATGCGAGCGGCGCCGGAGGTGCTGTTCCGTGCCTGGACGGAGCAATTCGATCGCTGGTTTGCCGTCCCGGGTTCGGTGTTGATGAAGGGCGAGGTCAATACTGCCTTCTTCTTCGAGACCCGCTTTGAAGCCACGCGACACCCTCACTATGGCCGGTTCCTCCGCTTGGAGCGCGATCGGTTGGTGGAACTAACCTGGCTTACTGCTGCCACCAAAGGCGCAGAGACGGTCGTTACCGTCGAACTCACCCCGGGGGATGGAGGCACGCACCTGTGTCTCAGGCACGCCGGCTTTCCCGATCAGGAGTCGAAGACCCGGCACGAGGAAGCCTGGCCCAAGGTACTTGCGCACCTCGACCAGCAGATGTCGCGGGCCGCCTGATCCTCAACTTCGAAGGCTGTCTCTGTCTGCTTCCGTCATGGTTCCGACATCGCTCGGAAGGGAAAATGGCAACAATCCAAAGGAGTAAACGACGTGCCCACAACCACTCGGGTGGTCATTGCTGCCCAACCCTGAATTGGCTGAGCGGCCCTTCGAGCCTTGGAAACTGTAACTTCCGTAACCTTCTCGTGTCATCTGGCGGGGGACATAATCAAACTGCTGTGGACCGCCGTAGATCGAAGCGCACGAAAATGGTGTTGCCGGTAAAGCTTTCGCTCTCTGGCACTACCTATCTCGCCCACACCTGTGACCTGACCCATCGTGGAGCAAGGGTCGGCGGCTTGCGCGGTGCGCTAAAAGCAGGAGAAACCGTCTGCGTGCAGCGGGGTTCGAAGAAAGCGAACTTCAAGGTAATCTGGATTCAGGAATTGGGGAGCGAAGAAATCCAAGTGGGTTTGCAGGCCCTGGACATACAGACAAACTTCTGGGGCGTTGATCTGTCCGCGCAGGAGGGCGACGGAAAAATCGACGTGGACGCGATCATGGCCTTGGTCGAGAAAAAATCCTGAGCACTGTGGCTAAGCTAAGCACGCAGCCTGCCCTGCCCCACACTCGATTTTGCGGTTGATCTTGGACACCGATGCTCCGTCCAGCCACACTCCCTCGGTTGCCCGTTGTGCCCTACTCGAGGCTTCTTAAATCGCCCTCGAACTACGTTGCCTTCCGCAGCACCAGGGCCGAGTTTTTCGATCCGAACGCGATGCAATTGCAAATGGCGTATTCGATCGACCTTTTCCGTCCGGCTTGCGGCACATAATCGAGATCGCAATCCGGATCCGCGGTTTCCAGATTGATCGTGGGAGGAAGTTGTCCGCGCTCGATGGCAACAATCGTCGCAGCCACGCCGGCGGCGCCGCAGGCTCCTTGGGGATGCCCGATCTGCGATTTCAGGGCGGACATCGGCACATGGGGGGCGCGTTCGCCGAGCGCTAGCTTCAATGCCCGGGTCTCAATGCGGTCATTGAGCTGGGTCGAAGTGCCGTGCAGGTTCACATAATCCACATCCGCGGCGGAAATCCCGGCATGCTTCATCGCCAGGGCAATCGCCCGGGCCGGTTCCTCGCCGCACTCCTGCAGGCGCACCCGATGATATGCCTCGCAGGTAGAGCCATACCCGCAGACTTCCGCCAGGATTCTGGCGCCGCGAGCCCGCGCATGCTCGTGCTCTTCGAGTACGAACATCCAGGCTCCTTCGGACAGCACAAATCCATCGCGATCCACCGAGAACGGTCGCGAGGCGCGCTGGGGGGCGTGGTTCCAGGAATCGGTCAGAATCTTCATCAAGATGAATCCCTTGATGATTCCGAGCGAGATGGGGGCGTCGGCACCACCACTGAGTACCCAATCCAGCCGTCCGAATTGTATTTGCCGCATGGCATAGCCGAAGGCATCGGTCGAGGAAGTGCAGCCCGTGGTCACGATGTGGCTGGGACCACGTAATCCGAAGCGCACGCTCAGTTCGCTCGAAAGCGTGCCCATGACACCGGTCGGGATGCAAAACAGGCTCATCTGCTTATATTGCTGGTGGAAAAACAGACGGTATTGTTCTTCGGTGAACTCCTGCGATCCGCCGCCTGAACCAAGGATCACCCCGAAACGGCGCTTCTCCTCCAAACTGAGCGAGTGGACATCGATGCCAGCATTCGACAAGGCTTCGCTACCGGCGGCTAAGGTGAGCGGCAGAACACGGGACACATGCTTTCGTTCCCGCTTTTCCACCCAGACCAGCTCGTCGAAATCAACGACTTCGCCGGCGATCTGAACCGGTATTTCCGAGGGATCAAAGCGCGAGATACGCCGTACACCGCTGCGCCCGGCGAGAACCGCGTCGGCGAAAGCGGGTTGGCTGACGCCGTTCGGGCTGACCACCCCCATGCCCGTGATCACAACCCGTCGTTCTTGCCTGACCTTCGCCACCATCGCCCTCCCCCTCCAGTCTAGCAAGCCATGGCGCCGATCTGCGGATTGCGGGGAAAAGGGGATCCCCACGCCCTGACCCAATGCCATTCTGGAACCATGGTTAATCGATGAAGGTTTTCATGCAGAATACGCTGCCTCCGGATTTTTCGAACTCGGAGGTTTCGACCACGACCGGGACCAAGCCTTCCTCAGCGAGAATCTGCGAAAGATGGGGACTGAGGCGGGGGGTTATGAAGCGTCCATGTACGGCGATGCCGTTACCCATGAACTCGTGCGCTTCGTCGCGGCTGAGCTCATGGATGCGTGGGAATCCTGCGCCCACGGCCATCAAGGAGGCAGGGGAGAAGGCTCCCGGATAGATCAGCGCCGATTGGCTGCTGAGAGGGCAAAGACAGGTATCGAGGTGGTAACAGTATGGATCGACCAGTTCGATCAAACTAACAGGGAACCCTAAGTTGTCCATGGCCGCTTTAAATTTCTCGACGCCCCCGCGCGTCGAACGGAAGCCAAACCCTGCCCAAACGCGAGAGCGGTCGGGATGCCAAAGCAGATCGCCGTGTCCCTCCAGATATTCGCCCTCCAGATCCAGGTCGAGGACGTGGTATGCGCGCTGACGAAACCACTCCACGTAGAAAACCACCTCGAACTGGCGCGAGCGATAGCGCATGCGGCTGGGAACGATGAATTTGCCCAACCTCGGAGCTTCGCCTACGAAGACCTGGTTGGCGGCAAACACCATGTCATCTAGATCTTGCACAGGATCAATCAACTCGACCTTTAGCCCTGCATCTTCCAGGC
>JASHSL010000387.1 GCA_030040855.1 Terriglobales bacterium | reverse complement strand
GAAATTTTTATTTTAGTCCACGCCGAAGACATTCCGGAATAGCTCGAACTGGGGGGTAGTCTTAGAACTTTCGGTTTAACTCATCTCCGATGGTTCAATCTCCCCCCAAGACCATCGGTTACTATCGAAACCTGCTCCGCCCCTTGCCCCCTTGACGAACTGCCGAATTGCTGGCGGGCCACCGCGATATTCAGCGTCCGGCACCCTTCTCGATGACCGACAGGGAGTCGTCGAGAACATCGAGCGCGGTGTCGGCCTCGGCTTTGGTAACGATCAGCGGCGGTGCGATGCGAATCGTGCTCGGGCCGCATCCCAGGAAGAGAACGCCACGTTCGAAAGCCGCCTGCACAATCCGGTCGCGCTCCGCGGCGGCGAATTCCTTGGTCTTTTTGTCCTTCACCACCTCGACGCCGATCATCAGGCCGCGACCCCGTACATCGCCGACCAAACGATGCTTGGTCGGCCAATCCGCCATGCGTTTCAGCATGTGATTGCCGACCTCGGTCGCATTTGCCAGCAAGCCTTCACGCTCGATCACATCGAGCGTGGCCAAGGCCGCAGCCACGCACACCGGATTCCCCCCAAAAGTCGAAGCATGCGATCCCGGAACCCAATCCATGATCTCGGCTTTGCTGACGGTCACGCCCAGGGGCATACCCGAAGCGATGCCTTTCGCAATACACAGGATGTCAGGCTGCACCCCTGCATGCTCGATGGCCCACCACTTGCCGGTACGGCCGGTCCCACTCTGAATTTCATCGGCAACTAAGAGAATGCCGTGGCGATCGCAAATGCGACGCAATTCTTGCAAAAAGACGTTGGGGGCCACCACGTATCCCCCTTCCCCTTGGACGGGCTCCATAAAAATTGCCGCGACTTCCTCCGGCGGAAGCGTGGTGCGGAACAGCGTATCTTCAAGAAAACGGGCGCAACCGAGGGCAAACGATTGCGGGTCTTCGCTCCCGGCATAGCGGTACACGTCGGGAAAACGAACATGGGTCACGCCCGGGACGAGCGGGGCGAAACGCCGCTTCTGCTGCGGCTTGGAGGCGGTCAGCGAAAGCGCTCCCATGGTGCGTCCGTGGAAGGCGCCGTAGAAAGCAATCACGTTCTGCCGCTTGGTGTGATAGCGGGCGAGCTTGAGGGCGCACTCAATAGCTTCGGTGCCCGAGTTGCCGTAGTAGACCTTGTGCGGCCCGGGCATAGGGGCGATTTTTGAAAGCCGCTCCGCCAGGGTGACCATGCTCTCGTAATAGAAGTCGGTGCCGGACATGTGAATCAGTTCGTTCGCCTGTTTCTGAATGGCCGCCACCACCTGGGGATGGCAGTGGCCGGTCGAGGTCACGGCGATGCCCGCGGAAAAATCCAGGAACTCATTTCCGTCGACGTCGGTGACGACCACGCCGCGACCCTGCTTGGCGACCATCGGATAGGAGCGGGTGTAGGATGGCGAAATATATTTCTCATCTCCCGCGACAACGCGTTTGGCGTTCGGACCAGGCAGCGCGGTCTTCACTTTGGGGGCAATCACGGTGGTAGTCGACATAGGATCCTCCAGAAATCAGTTGTCAGCGGTCGGTTACCGATGAAACATGGATGAAGTGCGGATCCTAGGAAGAGCACCGATGATTGTGCCAGCTCAAAGTTCGCAGTCAACGAATTTGAGCCTCCCGAATCCCCACGATGATCGGGAACTAGTCGCTACCAAAGAGATTCGGACGCAGACGCGAGGGCTGTACCGCCCGGTATCGACGCGGGCCGACAAGACAATCGAGCCAGCAGGCGGGCAGATGCGAATTGACGTGCCGATTCCGCATGATCAATCACCGCTATTATAGCTTGTCGTGCGATGGCACGGAACCCCTCTCGGCCTTGGCCGGTGGTCACAAGCGACAGGAGCTCGATCGCCATGTCGCAGTCGATTGGCCATGGGCGAAGAAGACCCCAAATTCCCGAATCCGGGCACGGCGCGGCTAGGTCTGATATGGTTCGGAGACAAGCTTCTTCATGAGTTCAGGGTCGCGTCCAAGCCGATCCGCGGTTGTCTTTGCCTTTGCCCTGGTCTATCTGTTCTGGGGCTCCACCTATCTGGGTATCGACCTTGCCATTGAACAGATTCCTCCCGCCCTCATGTGCGGCACGAGATTTTCGATCGCCGGGCTGCTGATGCTGGCATTCTGCGGGTTGCAGGGAAGAAAAATTTTTTATGCCCCACGCCAGTTGGGGGAGATGGCGATCGTCGGCACCTTGTTGCTTCTCGGAGGCAATCTCACTCTCTCTTATGCCGAAAAACACATTCCCTCCGGTTTAGCAGCCTTGATTGTCGCCATCAGCCCGCTGTGGTTCCTTGTGCTCGACTCCCTTCTGTTAGGCCATCACCACATTTCCTTTCGTGGCAAAGCCGGTCTGGCCCTCGGCATTGCCGGCCTAGCCGTTCTTTTGTGGCCGCAACTGATGGCTACCACGGTTTTCGGGCGACGGGAACTGTGGTCGTCTCTGAGCTTGATCGGCGGATCTTTCAGCTGGGCGCTGGGCTCGGTCTTGGCCAAGAAATGGAAATCTCCTGCAATAGATCCCTTCTCCGCCACGGCGTGGGAAATGATCGCGGCCGGACTGGCGAATTTTCTGGTCGCAGCCGGCACGCAAGACTTCTCCCGGGTGGTTTGGACTGCCCGGGGTGTGGCCGCCATAGGTTATTTGATCGTTTGCGGCTCCTGGATCGGCTACACCGCATATATCTGGCTGCTCGGACACGTGCCGACATCGAAGGTTGCGACCTACGCCTACGTCAACCCGGTGGTCGCTGTGTTTTTAGGATGGCTGATTCTGAACGAGCGGATTGATGCTTACATTCTGGCGGGCAGCGCAATCGTGATTGCTTCGGTGATTCTGGTCACGAGCGCCGAGGTGACCCAGAAGACAGCTCTCGAAGAGCTTCCGGCGGTCGAGACCACGGGGGACTAACGGAACCCGGGTCGATGCGCCCAAAGCAAGCGATTCCCCGAACCGCGTGGCTTGCGCTGGTTAGGTGCCGCGCGCGGGCAGCACCAGCCACTTGAGCAGCATGTTTACGAGTGACAGTACAATGCCGCCCCAGAACGCGGCCATAAAACCTTGAATGCGGAACCCGGGTACGAAGGCTGAGGCCAGCTTCAGCATGAACGCGTTAATGACAAACCAGAACACCCCCAGCGTAAGGATGGTCAACGGGAGCGTGAGCACCTTCAGGACCAGACCCAAGGTAGCGTTGATGAAGCCGATAACGATGGCTGCAATCAGCGCTGCACCGGCGCCGCTCACCAAGAATCCCGCCACCACGCGCGAGGTGATCCAAACCGCCAGCGCGGTGATAATCCAATGTACGAGCATTCGCATCGTTGGCGCTCCAATGTTTACTATAAAGTTCTGCCGCCCAGGCGACAACTGTGCCAGGCCAGCGAGCGGCGATAAGTCGAGGGTCGAGGCGAGGTCGGGCATCTCTTTTCCGGACTGTCCCATGGCAGCATGCTGCAGCCTTAGCACTTCAGTTATTTGACCCTGATAGCCGCGCCACCGAAAATAGCGCCTACTTCCCCTTAACCTAGCCATTCGGAGGCCGGCGTGCAAAGGTTCCTTCTCCTCATTGCGGCATTGCTACTCAGTGTTTTCACGGTGATTCCTGCAACGGCAGGCAGCGCGGATGGAGCAGACGCTGCCGCTGCCATCGATCAGAATGCCGCACCCGCGGACAATGGCGTGATGTTCGGATCGAAGATCGGGCTGGGGGTCAAAATGTCGCCGCTAGGCGTTGGCATAGAGGCGGCTACGCCCATGACCTATCATACCAACGTTCGGGTTGGCTTCAATGCCTTCGGATACAGCCATGACTTTAGCATTGACGGTATCAACTACAACGCGAACTTGAACTTCCGCTCCTTCGAGACGCATTTTGACTGGTTCCCGTTTTCCAACGGCCTTCATCTCAGCCCCGGATTGATGCTCTATAACGGAAACGGGATCAAGGCCAACGCGGCGGTTCCGGGGGGACAACAATTCACCCTGGGCGGAACGGCCTATATGAGCGATCCTGCCAATCCAATCACCGGTGTTGGAAAGGTCGGTTTTAATACGGTGGCTCCAACCTTCTTGCTTGGATGGGGCAACCTGGTGCCCCGCAGTTCGAAACACATCAGCGTTCCGGTTGAGATTGGTGCGGTCTTCGGGGGAGCGCCTAGGGCTACGCTCAATCTCGAGGGAACCACCTGCGATCCAACCGGTGTAACCTGCCAGAATGTCGCCGACAACGTCCCCTTCCAAAATAACGTGATTGCGCAGCAGAACAAACTGAACCACGATATGTCCCCCTTCAAGGTCTTTCCCGTCATCTCGGTAGGCTTCGGGTACAAGTTCTAAGCTGGCGAGCGAATCGGGGGCGGCGGGAAAGCCTGGCGCTTTCCTACCCCGATCTAGGAAGAGAAGCTTCGCGCCGCCGAGGCCCGCGCCCAGCCGGTGACCGGTCCGAATTTGCCGCCCATCGGTACTTCGCCGAGAAACGTCACTCTCCGCTTTCCCCGCTCACCGCGAGCAAGGTCGACGAACGGCTAGAACAAATTCCACAGGAACTGGTTGTACACGTCATGATGATATTGCACCTCCGGAGCCTTCACGAAGGTTCCAAGCAGGCGCGGGCAGCGGTCGGCTGAGGCCTGCTTCAAATCCAAATAGCGCGACTTCACGTCCTCGCCGAACATCTTGGTGATCCACTCGGCCTTGCGGAAGTTGTCCATGGCGTCGTAGATGTTGTCGGGCAGGTATCGCTGCGCTTGGCGCAGATTCTTGATCTTGGCCGTGTCTCCTTCGAGACCGGTCTTGAAGACTGCGAACATGACCATGTACGGATTGGCGTCGGGAGCTACGGAACGTACCTCCACCCGCATGCTGCGCTCATTGCCAATGGGAATGCGGATCATCGACCCACGATCGGTAGGAGAAGCTTTCAGCTGGTTGGGAGCTTCAAAGTGGGGGTCCAGCCGGCGATAGGAATTTACGCTCGGGTTCAGGATGAGGCAAATGTCATTGCCGTGCGTGAGGATGCGGTCCAGGAACTCCCAACCCATTTTGCTGAGCTTCTCGTCGCCTTTGGCATCCCAAAACAGGTTCTTGCCGCCTTTGCTGATCGAGACGTTGGTGTGCATGCCGCTGCCGTTCACGCCCACCACAGGCTTGGGCAAAAACGAAGCCGTGCAGTCCATCCTCGTGGCCACTTGGCGGCAAACCAGCTTATAGAGCTGGATCTGGTCGGCGGCCGCAACCACCTCGCCATAGCCGTAGTTGATCTCGAACTGCGAGGGCGCGACTTCGGGGTGATCCTTCTCGTTTTGGAAACCCATGGCGCGCTGCACCTCGGCCACGGTGTCGATGAAGGTGCGCAGCGTGTCCCCGGGCAGAGAATGGAAATAGCCGCCGGTGTTGACATACTCAAACTTGCCGGTTTCGTGGTAGCGGCGTTCGGCGTCCGGCCCGCGGAAGAGAAATCCTTCAATCTCGTTGGCGGCATTCAAAGTATAGCCCTTCTTGGCGTACAGTCCGTCGGCGTAGTTCTTCAGAATGCCGCGAATGTCGGCCGGGTAGGGTTCCCCGTTCTTATCGATGACGTCGCCGAAAACCAGCACTTTGCCCGGCCCGAAGATATCGGCGGGGCCCCAATAAAACGCGCCCCAATCAATACCCAGGCGCAGGTCGCTTTCCCGCTGCGCGGTAAAGCCGCGAATGGAAGATCCGTCAAAGGTCAAATTGTCCCAACTCTTGATCAGAAATTTCTTGTCGTAGTCGAGCATATGAAGTCGGCCTTCGAGATCGCTGAAGAGCACCGTCACCGCCTTAATCCGCTTCTCACCACTCAAATAATCCAGACGTTCTTGTTGAATCTTGTTCGCGGCTACCCGGTTCCGGCGTTGCTCTTTTGCGGCTAGGTTCATCTCTTCCAGCTCTTCATAGGCAATCGCTAAGAAATTTCGCAGATCGTTTGACATGGATCTCCTTAAGTTTTGTGGATCGTCGAGCAGATGAGTTTCGGGGAACTGGCGCCTCTCAGACTACCGCGTAGGTACCATGCCTGCCAATCAAAAAAGCTGATGGCAGAAATAGAGCGAATTTATAAGCGCCGATTCTGCTTCAACCATGGTGGCATCGGCTCTCGGGCGGGCGGCTGGCAGGGCCAATCACCTGTTCCCGAGTCCACCCCCGCTCGCGCAAAGATCGGACACTCAGTGCGTCGTGGCGCTTCGCCAACCGGACCCCGGCTTCATCGCGCACCAGGTCAGTGTGATAAAACGCAGGAGGAGCCCAACCGCAGGCCCGGTACAAAAGCAGCTGTCGCGCCGTCGATTTGACCAGATCGGCGCCCCGCACCACCTCAGTGATTCTCATCGCGGCGTCATCCACCACCACCGCCAATTGGTAGGCCGGCACATCATCGCGTCGCCAGACGACGAAGTCCCCGAAGTCGCGCCCGGCCAGGAATTGCTGCGCGCCGAGATGTCGGTCGAGAAAGCCAACCATTTCCCCATTCGGCACTTGGAATCGCCAGTTCACCCCGGCCGGCTCCGTCCATCGCGCTTGATCGGAGCGCTTGCGGCAGCGTCCGGGATAGAGGGGCTCATCGTCGAAGCCGTTCGGAGCGCTGGCCGCCTCCTCTAAATCTTTGCGCGAGCAGGTGCAGGGATAGAGAAAGCCGCCATCGCGCAGCTTGCGCCAGGCCGCCAAGTAGTGCTCCCGCCTTTGGCTCTGGGCGTAGGGTCCGTAGGGGCCTCCGCAGTCCGGACCTTCCTGCCAGCGAAGGCCCAACCAGCGCAGATCTTCGATCATCGCGGCTAGGAATTCCGTGCGCGACCTTTCGGGATCGAGATCTTCGTTGCGCAGAACGAGCGTGCCTTGGTGTTCGAGGACGCGTTCGGCTGCGATCGAGAAGGTTCGCGCATGACCGAGATGCAAAAGGCCGGTGGGAGAAGGCGCGAGGCGACCCCGGTAGTTGCCGCCACTAGTCGTCATGGCGCTATTCTAAGCTTGCCGCGCGAGCCACCACGTCCATCATCGCTCGCCGTGGCCGCTTTCTCTCGAGCACACCGAAGGGCGGGGTCGTACAAAAACACTAGAGCCTGGGGTCGAGCGCGGATCCTATTATGTTGGCGTTGTCAAGCATGGTTCCATCCCGGCGAGTTTTGATCGGAGTGGTCACCGGCCTTCTGTTCGCCTATGCGGGATTCATCGGATTCCTATGGTGGACGATGCACCGGCCACCGGAACAGTTTGGCCGGACCATGGCCCACATGCCTGCTCCGGCCGTCTTTCTTCTCGCCCCCTTTGAAACGCTTTGGACCGAGGCGCGAGCCGGAACCCTCCAAGTGGGAGATGCCGCTCCCGATTTCGACCTAGACAAAGTCGACAAGTCGGGACGCATTCAGCTGTCGGCCCTAACTTCGCGGCAACCGGTGGTGCTCGTCTTTGGCAGCTACACCTGACCACCATTCCGGCGGGAGGTTCCCGCCCTCAACCAGCTCTACGACGAATACAAAGGCCGGGCCGCCTTTTTGGTCGTCTACATTCTCGAGGCGCATGCGAGCGACGTCTGGCAAATGGAAAGCAACCTTCGGGACCGGGTGGTGTTCGCCAGTCCGAAAGACGAAAGCGAACGCGGGTTGGTGGCGGGAACTTGCGTTCGCAAGCTGGGGATCAAATTCCCTGCTGTCCTCGATGAGTTCCGAAATTCGACCGAACGCGCCTACACCGGCTGGCCGGATCGCATGTACCTGATTGACGGCCAGGGAAAGGTCGCTTACAAGAGCAGGCCCGGACCCTTCGGGTTCAAACCGGAGCAGTTGCGTGCGGCGCTTCAACGATTGCTAGGTAGGAGCGCGGCTTCTGCACCTGCGGCCGTGAAGACGCCGTCAGGCGGTTCTGTCATCTCTCAAAAACATCTTGCGTTTTTGCCCAGATGACGGGATCGCCACCAGACTTTTTCCCTTGCGGAGCGTGGGACTGCCAGGCTGCTCCAAACCCCCAAAGGTCCTTTGGGTTGAGGGCCTCGAGCCCAACTTGATGTTCGCGGGTGCCGGAAACCGCCTTGCTCCAGATGACGCGGAACTGCGCCTTGTGCTGCTTGTATTGCACGGTGATCAGGCTCCCGACTTCGAGCGGCTGCTGGAGCGCGCCCAGACGCACCCCGGGGGCGCCGACGTCGAGAGTGTGCACCAGTTCTGAATAGGAATTTCCCAGGCTATCGTTTCCCACGATCCGCACCGGCAACACGGCTTTGACTCGGTTGCGACGCCGTTGTTCCGCCGACTCGATTTTGGTTCCAGATTTGGTCACTTTCATGGGCGGAGCCGCGGGTGATTTTGGGACATTTCGAAGATACTGCTGTTTTTGTCGCATTTAGAGTTTATCCCCCTTTGGTCTGCCCTCCAATAGCCCGGAAGTAATGCTCGAGCGTCACTGCGCGCTCCGGCAGAGTTTCCCGCAGACTTGAGGTAAGTTACTGAAATATCGCAAGATCTCATGCCATTCCGCTCTTAGCCCTGGGCCGTTTGCAGACTCGGCGCGCGGGCGCGTACCGAGCGGCCATGACCTGAATTCTGGTTCGAACCCTGCCCATGCCTTCCTATAATCATGACTAGCTAGGGGATAAGGGCTTCAGTCCGGGTTAGCTCCCGGCCCGGATTTCTCGAGCAACTCGTTCTCTTAAGGCGGGTTTACACAGGTAGCCAGAGGCTAGCGAACCCCTGGGGTTCAAGGCTAGCGCCGGAACATGGCAAGCGGGAACAAGGATCCAAGGAGCAGTGCGCGATGAAATCCTTTTGGCGATTTGTTTGTGTCAGCATAGCAATCGGGCTATTTGCGGCAAGCGCTGGAGCAGCGGATCAACCGGAGCAGATCGATCAATCCGGTCAACCGGATCCTCCCGGCCGGGTGGCGCGGGTGGACAACATGACGGGAGAGATCTCGGTCCAACCCCATGGAACCGACGAGTGGGTGCAGGCCGAACTGAATCGTCCGCTGACCTTATCCGACAACGTCTGGGCTGACAAGGACTCTCGCGCCGAGTTGGATCTTGGCACCGGTTTGCTGCGGATTGGTTCTGAAACCAGCATCACTCTCAGCAACGTCAGCAATGACGCGGTGCAGATTGCGTTGCATCAGGGAACTTTGAATGTCCACGTCAGGCACCTGTACGGCGGCGAGGTGTGGGAGGTCGACACTCCCAATTTGGCATTCACCGTCGCCGAGAACGGCGACTACCGTTTCGATGTGGATCCGAACGCCGACACCACCGCAGTAACGGTCTGGAAAGGCCAAGGCGAGGCCACCGGCCAGGGGCCTGCCGTCGACCTCAAGGAGGGCGAGCGGGCACAGTTCACCAGCGGCAACTCGCTCGCGCACCAGATGGAATCTGCACCTTCTGCCGACGGTTTCGATGACTGGTGTCGCTTGCGTGATCAGCGGGAAGACCGCTCGGCTTCGGCGCAGCACGTCGCGCCTGGCGTAGTCGGGACGGACGATCTGGACGAGTACGGAACCTGGCGCGACACTCCCGATTATGGCTGGATCTGGGCGCCAACCGCAGTTGCACCCGGATGGGCGCCTTACAGCTACGGTCAATGGATTTGGGAAGCTCCCTGGGGCTGGACGTGGGTGGATGCTTATCCCTGGGGATTTGCGCCATTCCACTATGGACGCTGGGTTTGGTATGGCGGCTACTGGGGTTGGGCGCCGGGGCCGTATTATGTTCGTCCCTGGTATGCGCCTGCGTTAGTTGCTTGGTTTGGCGGTCCACGCTTTGGTGTTGGCTTCGGATTTGGATTTGGTTTTGGAGTGGGCTTCGGTGGAGGGTTCGGCTGGGTCCCGTTAGGCTGGGGCGAGCCGTTCTACCCCTGGTATCACGTGTCTCCCTTTTATTTCCGGAACGTGAATATCGCCAACACGCGTATCGTCAACATTCGAAACGTCAGCGACACGTTCTTCCGCAACGGCGGCAGGTCGCCGCTGTGGGGACAATCGGGCTTCAAAATGCCGCAGTTTGCTAGCCGGCCGGGAGCCATTACCGCCATGTCAAGAACGGCCATGGAACACGGCTTACCGGTTCGCGGAAATTCCGTGAAAGTCTCTCCCGATCAACTCCGCGGGGCGTCGGCGGTGGGCAGAATCGATGCCAATCCGACCCGAGCCAGCATGCTCGGTGCGCGAGCCAGGCAAACGAATGCACGACCGTCGGCGTCAGCTTTGTCGCGACCGACCGTGAGCAGGATGAGTACTCCGGCCGTGCGGAGTTCAGCGGAGTCGGCGCGAGAGAATTCAGCCACCCGCGCCAGTGCCGGGCCAACGGCAACAGGCAGGGGAGCTTCGAGCACGACGGGCTCTGCGGGCACGCGGGCCGGCTCTGCGTCCGGGGCGCGATATGTACCGCGACCGCCGCAAAGCTCGGAGTCGAGAAGCGAGCCAAGCCAGATGGCGATGAACCGTAGCGTGCCGCGTCCCCCGGCCGGAGGCTCGGTCGGTCACTACTCGAGCGCGGAGGGCAGTTACTCGGGCCGCTCCTCGCGAGACTACGCCGCGAATTACTCCAACCGGTCGTATTCGAACTATGGCGGCTACGGTCACAGCGGGAATGCGAGTTCCCGCTACGGCGCTCCTCCCTACGCAACCTACGGGGGCCACAGTTCGTACTCCGCGCCCTCGCATAGCTCGAGCGGGCACAGCGGTGGATCCTTCGGGGGCTCCCATGGCGGAGGGGGCGGGCACAGCTCCGGAGGGTCGCATGGCGGGCATCGCTGAGCTGATCGAACCAGACCTGGACGAAGACGCCGCTCCTTGGGAGTGGCGTTTTTCGTCTGCCAACCGCAGCTTCTAATGAAGGGCGGTCGGTTTGTCGCGGTTCGCGCCACCTCCGCGCTGGATCTAAGCTCTCCCCACCGGGCCAAATCCTTCGCTCGAACCAGGCGCGCGTAGCGAGATCGGTACCCGGATCAAGATCAGCCATAGTTTGGGTCGCAGGCGCGTGGAACAATGGGATAGGGGCGGGACACCGTGTTCGTATCCCGGAGGGCCCGCAAACGGTTTCGGGAATATCGCAGAGCGCATGTCTGGTTTGATCAAAACTGTTCCGTACCCATCCCGTGTTCCGGAAGCCCGAGAAGCATTCTGTTGGCTTTACCCTGGGCTGCCCGGCCGGCAAGCGGCTGGAGTTGAGGAAGAAGGGCCAAGCTGGCTTTATCATAGAGACAGCACCGGCACCGCCCGGTGGGCTGCGGCTTTTACAAGGAACGAATGATCGGCAGCAAACGAATCGCCGTGGTGTTGCCCGCTTACAATGCGGAAAAGACGCTCGAGGCAACCGTGCGGGAGTTGCCCGACCTGGTCGATACCTGCATCCTGGTGGATGATCACAGCGCCGACCGTACGATCGAGGTGGCCAAACAGCTGGGTTTGCAGTGCTTCGTGCACGACCGGAACTACGGCTATGGGCGTAACCAGCAAACCTGCTATCGCGAAGCCCTCGCCTCGGGCGCCGAGGTGATTATCATGCTGCATCCGGACTATCAGTACACGCCGCTTCTGGTCACTGCGATGGCCAGCATGGTGGCCTACGATGTGTATGACGTCGTACTCGGTTCAAGGATTATCGGGGGGCAGGCACTCGAAGGAGGCATGCCCTTATGGAAGTACGTTTCGAATCGCTTCCTGACCGCGTGTGAAAACTTCTTTTTAGGCGTCAAGCTCTCCGAATACCATACCGGCTATCGCGCCTTCAGCCGCAAAGTGCTGGCCACTCTGCCCCTGCTAGAAAATTCCGACGATTTTGTCTTTGACAACCAGATGCTTGCGCAGTGCGTACATTTCGGCTTTCGCATCGGAGAGGTGTCCTGCCCCACGCGCTATTTTGCCGAGGCCTCCTCCATCAATTTTCGCCGCAGCCTAAAGTACGGCGTGGGCGTGCTGGTAACCACGGCGCAATTTGTGTTGCATCGCTCGGGAATCGCACGATTTCGCATCTTCAGTCCGCAGGGGCGGAAATTGGAGTCCTACTACGTGAACGAAAAAGTCGCGGCCGGAACGCCTCGCTAGAGGGTGCGCTTCTCCGCTCGAGGCGCCATTGTGCGCCAGTTCTCAAGGAGCTAGCATCTATACCACCATGGCAACCGCCACCGTTCAGAACGCGCGTACGCGGCCCAAGCTGGTTCTGAGCGAAATTCTCAGCTTTGCCTACGAAACGTTTTGCGCCAACAAGGTACGCTTCGCGCTCACGGCCTTGGGTATGGTGATCGGTACCGCCTCCTTGATCCTGGTGGTCACCATCGGCATGACCGGCAAGCAGTATGCCCTCAACCAGATTCAATCGATTGGCGCCAACATGGTCGAGGCGGAATACCAGGGCGGTGCGCAACGGGACTCGAACATCGATCTGCTTACCATCGACGATATGAACGCGGTGCTGACCCACGTTCCGGGGATTGTGGCGGCCTCGCCGGTCGTCCCGCTCGACGACCGCATTCCGATTGGAGGCGGCAAGGTGAGCGATTTGCGCGTCCTGGGAGTTGCCCCGGAATATATCGCGGTGCGCAACCTGGTGATCCTCTCCGGACGGTTTTTTGACGCCCAGGATGAGCGGGCGCGAAACAAAGTCGGGGTGATGCAGCAAAGGCTGGCGGAACAGATCTACGGATCGGTAGAAGGCGCGATCGGCAAGGTGGTCAAGGTAGGCGGGCTGCCCTTCACCATCATCGGAACCTTCCGCGAACGGGTCAATACCTTCGGCGTGTCCGAGGTCACCGACAATACCCTGGTCATCCCCTACACCGTATCCCGCTTCTTCACCGACTCTCCCAATGTGCGGCAGCTTTACTTTTCCGCCGCCGAACCATCCATGGTGATTCCCGTAACCGAAGAGGTGAAGAAGGTCTTGCAGTCGCGCCACCGGCCGGAGTCCGTCTACGTCGTGCAAAATCTGACCGAGGTGGTTGCCGTGGCCAATCGCATCGCGAATGCCCTGACTCTGGTGTTGTTGCTGATCGCCGCTGTAACCCTGGTGGTCAGCGGCATTGGAATCATGAATATCATGCTGGCGACGGTGAGTTCGCGAATTCACGAAATTGGCATTCGCAAGGCCATCGGCGCCACCAATCGCGAGATCCGTTTTCAGTTCTTGTCGGAAGCCATTCTCATCTCTCTCATCGGAGGCTTGCTGGGCGTGGTGATTGGTCTGGCGCTGCCTTTTTCGGTTCGCTTCTTGACGGAATACCGCATCCCGATTTCCGGGCTGTCGGCGATCGTAGCCATCGCCGTCTCCTCGCTGGTAGGCGTTTTGTTCGGAACTGTGCCCGCGGCGCGCGCCGCCAAGTTGGATCCGGTCGAGAGTTTGCGCTACGAATAAACCATGGCTCGACCGCGCTTGCGCATGGCCCATCGATCACCGAGGCGTGCCCCGGGAAAAAAATCGGCCGGGATCTTCGCCCGGCCTGCTCTGCTCACCTTAGAACTGTTTGTCTAAGAACCGTTTCGCTCCACTGCTCCCGCAAGAGCTCTCGTTCCCACTACATCACCAGCGCAAGGTTCTCTAATTCCTGCTGCAGCACCGGCATGGAACATCCCGACATTTCCACGCGTCCGGCCGCGTCCATCGCCGCCTGGGGTGAAACTCCATAACCCCGCCCCATCAAAAACACCTGCAGCAATTCCGCTGCATCTCTGGAATCAACGATTCCCGCCTGCAAAAGGTCATTCCGCAAGGCTGTCAGTTCTGTCACCGTGAACCGCTCTTTCATGGCCGTCACCTCCGACCCTTTATTCTTTTAGACTCCAACTGACCACGTCCGGTTACGTGCAATTTCGCTGCCGTAACTCGAGGCCTCCTCGCTCGAAGTCGGCTAGTAGCATAAACCCCTTAGGATGCGATAAGTTGCGAAGCTAGGCGATGGGGAGGGATGGCACAAACGTGGGGGAGACAGAATGTCTCAGGGCAGGACACGTTGTGTCTTTCTGAGCCGAGAGTGCGCGCGAAACCCCTTAGGATGGTTCGGTTACAGCCTCATCCACCAACAGAATCGGAATGTCATCGCGCACGGGATAAACGCGTCGACACTCGGCACACCTGAGGCTCTCGCCACCCGGTTTGAGCACCAGCGGCTTCTTGCACAAAGGGCAGACCAGGATATCGAGTAAGTCTTGGGAGATCATAACGACATTCTAGACGAGTCTGCGGGTTTTGATGAAAGCTTTGTGCCTGCGACAAAAATTCGGGTGCAGCAGACCATCGGCCGCGGGCTAGGCCTTGGTTCTTTGTCGCTCTCTTACGCCGTCCTTGATTCCACGGGGGTGGAGTCTCTCGCCGGTCGAGGCTCTTGCCTGGTGATTGCCATTGGCAGAGCCGTAGTGGGTGGCGGTGGCAGCCGAATTGACACCTTTATATCGGCTGCGGGCCAGGAGAAGCTTTTCGAGCGCCTTCTTTTCTATGGGTTGCTGCCGCCCGAGAATATGGGTCACCAGGGTGATTTGGGCAAAGTGCTCCACGGTCTCCATCTTCATGTAGGCGTGCTCCAGGGTGTCGCCGTAGGTCACCACGCCATGGTTGGACATCAGAATCGCATCGTATTCGGAAACCAGCGGGCGGAGCGTTTCCGAAAGTTCGTGAGTTCCCGGAGTGCCGTACTTGGCTAGCGGGATCGATCCCAGCTCAATCACCATTTCGCACGCTAAGGGCTGATCAAGTGCCAGTCCCGCCGCGGCAAAGCCGGTGGCCGTAGGAGGATGCGCGTGCACGATTCCGCCGATGTCGGCGCGCAGACGGTAGATCAACAGATGCATGGCAATTTCGCTTGAGACCGGATGACGCCCGGCCACAATCCTGCCCTCCAGATCCACGATCACCAGGTCGGCGGGTCGCAGGGCACCTTTGCTCATGCCCGTCGGAGTCGAAAGAATGCGTCCGCCTGTCAGACGCATGGAAAGATTGCCATCCATGGCGGCGACGTAGCCACGCTCGTGCAAGAGCCTGCCAAAGTGGACGATATCGCGTCGGTACCGAGCTTCCTTGGACATGATTCGATGACGGTTCGCGCAGACCCGGAGCGCGTATGGTAACCCACGCGCACCACGAAAACAATCCATTGTTCTCGGGAGATCCCTAGAGCCGAGCGAACCGCCGGCCGACGCCGGAGGTATCGCGCCGGTCCGTATCTATAATGAGATTCCGTGCGGGTTGCCGAGTTCAACTACCATCTTCCCCGAGAGTTGATTGCGCAAGAACCGCTGCCCGAGCGGGACGCTT
>JASHSL010000386.1 GCA_030040855.1 Terriglobales bacterium | reverse complement strand
TAGACTGCCGGCGCTCGGAAAAGGTTGCAAACAGAATGTTCTTGGGGACCCATCCCGCATTATAGAGCCTGGGGGAATCGTTGCCTCGCGCTATTGGCAGGCGTCCCCTTCCGAGTCGGCAAAGCTCGGGTTTTCGCGTTTTCTGTTATCGAGCGGCGCCCTCGACGTTTCTGCGGCCCCGCGCTAAGCTAGATGCTTTCCAAAGGAGGTGATGGGAGGCCATGCGGGAGATGGTCGCCAAGTTGTGGCCGGAGATCCAGTGGATCGAACGGCCAAAGTTGCGCGAACAGGTCACCCAAACCTGGATCAAGGCGCTCGAGCGCAGCCCTCTCAAAGCGGATGATCTGAATAAGATCCCATTCACGCTGCTGGTACCGAACTGTCCGGTGACCTTCATGGAGCACAAGCGCTGCGTCGTGCACATCGCGCGCCAGAGCGCCGAGGCCATGCAGGAATTTATGGGACGGGCGCTGCCCATCGATATGGATACCGTGATCGCCGGCGCTATTTTGGCCGATGTGGGCAAGTTGCTGGAATACGAACTCGGCCCCGATGGAAAGAGCCGGCAAAGTGAGCGGGGCGAGGCCTTGCGCCATCCCTTCACGGGCGTGGCCTTGGCCCTGGAATGCGGCGTGCCCGACGAAGTTTGCCACATCATCGCCGCCCATGCCGCGGAAGGGGACTTGGTCAAGCGCACCACCGAAGCGTTCATCGTGCATCATTCAGATTTCATGGCTTTCTTGCCGTTTAAGAACCCAAAGAACGTTAAGCCGCGGCCTACGTAGGGGGAACGACCGCTCAAGCGAACGAGCCGCTGCCGCCGGGAGATTCTGTGTCTGCTAAAGAAGCAATTGCCGCCAAACCGACCTTGACCGCCGAGATGGCGCGCTGGGCTGCCAGCCTCGAATACCGGAATCTTTCACCCGAGGCCATTTATCAAGCCAAGCGCTTCCTGCTCGATTCGGTGGGTTGCGCCTTGGGCGGCTATCAGCAACATGATGTGAAGATCCTCCTCCGGGTTCTCGAGGAGAGTGCCGGACGCGGCCCTTCGACCGTGGTCGGCACCGGCCGACGGATCGATCCCATCTCTGCTTCGCTGGTGAATGCCCTGATGATCCGCGTCATGGATTACAACGACATTTATTGGAAGCAAGATCCCTCCCACCCCTCCGATATTTTTCCTGCCGCCATGGCGTGTTGTGAGTGGGCCAAGAGCGATGGCAAGGAGTTGATCGTCGGCTTGGTGCTCGGCCATGAATTCGAGATGCGCTTCTCGGAGGCCGCTTTCCCGGGAATCCGCGAGCGGGGCTGGCATCACGCTACCTTGACCGCGTTCGTTTCCCCCTTGGTAGCGGGCCGGGCTCTGCGCCTCGGCTGGGAACAGATCCAGCACGCGGTGGGAATTTCCGCCAGCCGTCATGCCACCCTGGGTGCGGTCACCGCCGGCAAGCTCACCATGATGAAAAATACCGTCGATCCTTTGGCCACGCAGAGTGGCGTACTCGCCGCCCTTCTGGCCGAGAAGGGATACACCGGCCCGGAACATGTGCTGGACGGAAAAGAGGGCTTGACGCATGTTCTCGGCCCGGAGTGGAAGTTAAACCTTCTCGTCGATCAGCTTGGCGAATCCTGGCGCATCACGCAATGCGGGATGAAGGCTTTTCCTACCGAAGCGCTGACCCACACCCCGATCTCCGCCGTGCTCGATTTGGTCAAGGCGAACGATTTGAAGCCCGAGCAGGTCGAAAAAGTGCAGATCCGCTCCTTGGCGCGTGCCGCCGACATTCTTTCCGATGCCAGCAAGTACGATCCGCGGACCAAGGAAACCGCCGACCATTCCTTGCCCTACGTGATCGCGGCGGCGCTGGTCGAGCGCCAAGTCACGCCCGCGCAATTCACCCCCGAGAAGATCATGGACCCGACCATCCGCGCCCAGCTCAAGAAGGTCGAGGTGGTCGCCGACCCGGAGATCGAGAAGGTATTCCCGGCGTTGCAGCGGGTGGTGGTGAATCTTTGGACGACGGATGGACGCCATCTGACGCAGCAGCTCGACTATCCGAAAGGCGACCCGCGCAATCCGTTGACCGACGCCGAGGTGGAGGAGAAATTCGCGGCGCTCGCCGAGGGGGTGCTATCCTCCCGCGCGCAGAAACAATTGAAGGAGGCGATCTGGAAGCTAGAAAAGATCGGCTCCATCAGCCAGCTGATGGCCCTGATGAAGGCGGATGGGAAGGCGAAAAAGGCGGCGTCGAGGAGCTCCAAGGCAAAAGGCAGAAAGCGGCACTAGGTTTATCGTGACCCATCGTGCGCCGGCCGGGTGCCTGCAGCCCGCCGCGCCCAACACGTCGAGGTCGTCCTATGTCCCAAACCATGGTTGAAAAAATCGCCCAGAGCCACCTCGCCGAAGGTCCGAAGCGGCCGCTGCGGGCTGGCGACTTTGTCTCCATTCGTCCCTACCGGGTCATGACCCATGACAACACCTCGGCGGTCATGAGCAAATTCAAAGGAATTGGGGCCAAGAAGATCCACAATCCCGGCCAGCTGGTCTTCGCGCTCGACCACGACATTCAGAATCAGGACGAAGCTAACCTTAAAAAATACCGGTCGATCGAGGCCTTCGCCAAGGAGCAGGGGGTCGACTTTTACCCCGCGGGTTCGGGCATCGGACATCAGATCATGGTCGAGCGGGGATATGTGGTGCCGGCCTCGTTCGTGGTCGCTTCCGATTCTCACTCCAACATGTATGGAGCCCTCGGAGCCGTGGGCACTCCCATCGTGCGCACCGACGCCGCCTCGGTCTGGGCCACGGGTGAATTCTGGTGGCAGATTCCCCGCAGCATCCGGGTGATCCTCGAGGGTAAGCTGCGCCCGGGCGCGACCGGCAAGGACGTCATCATCACGCTGTGCGGGCTGTACAACCATGACGAAGTTCTGAATGCCGCCGTCGAGTTCAGCGGCCCGGGCGTCGGAAGCCTCTCGATGGATGCCCGCCTTTCGATCGCCAACATGACGACCGAGTGGGGACCTCTGGTCGGCTGGTTTCCTGTCGACGAGGTCACGCTCGCGTACTTGCGGGGAGTGCGGCAACGTCTCCAGGCGACCGGGGTGGAGCGGTTCTCGGAGAAGCAGCTCGAGAACTGGGCGAGCAACCCGCCCCGCCCCGACCATGCGGCCTCTTATGCCGCCTCGATCGAGCTCGACCTATCCGAGGTCACGCCGCACGTTTCCGGCCCTGACACGGTCCAGGTCGCGTCCTCACTGACGGAACTAGAAAAGAGGAAGATTCCCATCCAGAAGGCATATCTGGTTTCCTGCGTCAACTCGCGGGTCACCGATCTGGAAGCGGCGGCGGCGGTACTGCGGGGCAAAAAGGTGGCCTCGAGCGTAAAGTTCTACCTCAGTGCGGCCAGCCGTTGGGTGCAGGAAGAAGCTGAGCGACGCGGGATTTGGCAGACGCTTGTCGACGCCGGGGCTCAGCCTCTGCCTCCCGGTTGTGGTCCGTGCATCGGGCTGGGGACCGGACTGCTTGAGCCGGGCGAGGTCGGCATTTCGGCTACCAATCGCAACTTCAAAGGCCGCATGGGATCGCGCGATGCGCAATGCTATCTCGCCAGTCCCGAAGTGGTGGCGGCGTCAGCGGTAGCGGGATACATTCGCGGCCCCTATGAGGTGAAGGGCCGCGAGCCGATGCGGTCCTATACGGAGTTTCCCGTCCTGGCGACTGCGGAGCGAGTCGACATCCTCCCGGGTTTTCCCGAACGCGTCCGCGGACGATTGGTGTTTTTGCCCGAGGACAATATCAACACCGACGCAATCTACGGCAAAGACTATACCTATCGCGACGACATGACGCCTGAAATGATGGCCAAAGTGGTCATGGAAAATTACGATCCGCAGTTTGCCCGCCGTACCGAGGGGGGCGATGTGATCGTCGGGGGCTTCAACTTTGGTACCGGGTCGAGCCGGGAGCAGGCGGTCACCTGCCTCAAAGCCAAGGGCCTGCCCATGGTGATTGCCGCCAGCTTCTCCCAAACTTATTTGCGCAATGCCTATAACAACGGCTTCCTCTGTGTGGAAATTCCAGAGTTGGTGAAGCGCTTGCGGGAGCAGCTGCGAAACCCGATCGCCGCCAAGGAGAAGACGATCATTCCCGGAGAGGAGATTACCATCGATTTCACCTCCGGGGTGGCACGCTGGCGGGGGGAAGAGTTCCCGTTCCCGGCCTTGGGCAGCGTTCCGCAGTCGCTGGTGATCGCCCAGGGAGTGGAGAACCTGGTCGCCAAACGCTTGGGATTAGCGCGATAGCCTGCCGGGGTGGGAACCACCGCGGGGAAGTTCCGCGGTGGTGCTCGAGGGGTAACGATGGATTTTGCTAAGGAGGCTCGGCATTCATGGCGAAACGCACCGTGGTCACCATGCCCGGCGACGGTATCGGCAATCAGGTTCTGCCTGAGGCCTTGCGGGTTTTAAAGGCGGTTGGCTTCGAGGCCGACTACGTCCACGCCGACATTGGCTGGGAGTGCTGGTCGAAAGAAGGCAATGCTTTACCCGAGCGCACCATTGATTTGCTCGCCAAACACAAACTAGGCCTGTTCGGCGCCATCACCTCGAAGCCCAACCGGGAGGCGCAGGCGGAGCTGCGGCCGGAGCTGCGAGGGAGAGGCCATGTCTACTACAGCCCGATCGTCACCATGCGGCAGCGCTTCGATCTGGACATCTGCATGCGCCCCTGCGTCGGTTTCAAGGGCAATCCGCTCAATTACATTCGCAAAAACCGGGGAGGCGGCTTTGAGGAACCGGCCATCGACACCACGGTCTTTCGACAGAATACGGAAGGCATGTACGCCGGCATCGAGTGGACCAATCCTCCCGAAAATGTCCGCGCTGCCCTGGCGAGCCACCCCAAATTCAAAGCGTTTGCCCAGGTGCCGGGTCCCGATCTGGCGGTGAGCGTACGCGTCATCACCCGCAATGCCGCCCGGCGCATTGTGGCCGCCGCTTTCCGATACGCCCAAAAGCGCGGATTCCCGGGGGTGACGATTTGTGAGAAGCCGAATGTGCTGCGCGAGACCTCGGGCCTGATGGAGGAGACGGCCAAGGAGGTAGCCAAGGAGAATCCCGGCATCGCCCTGTGGTCGACCAACATCGACGCGCAGCTGATGTGGCTCAACAAGAATCCTGAGGAGTACAACGTGATTGTGGCCTCCAATCTGTTTGGAGACATTTTGTCGGACGCCTTTGCCGGCCTGGTGGGCGGCTTGGGTTTTGCCGCTTCCGGGAATATCGGCGAGGAAGTTGCCGTCTTCGAGCCGACCCACGGCTCGGCCCCGAAATATGCCGCGCTGAACCCGCCGATCGTGAATCCGATCGCCATGATTCTCTCTGCTGCCATGATGCTCGATCACGTGGGCGAAGCTGCCAAGGCGGAGCGTATCCGCAAGGCCATTGCCGCCGTCGTGGGAGAAGGCAAAGTTCGCACCTATGACATGCTGCGCCTTGCGGGAGGGCCGAAGGCCATCAGCCAAGGTGCGGCCTCGACCCAACAGATGACCGATGCGATTCTCGAGAAATTACGCTAGCGAAGACCGAGGAAAATCGGCCGGCGGGATAAATCGGCAGGCGGTGGATGTAAACTCGACCAGCCATTCAGCCGCCGGGTCGGCGAGGACGAGCCTGGTGCGCAACCCCGGGATGCTTGCCGGTTAAGCCGACGATGCTTCTCTAGTCACAGTGGTGCATTGTGCGATGCCCGCCATTCTGCATGCACAAGGATCGATTCGCGCGGACATTTTCCTCATAATTGCGAAGAATCAGCTTCAGCTGTGCTTCTAGTACTTCTGCCGGTGAGAGTCGATCGCGTTTTTCTTTCGCGGCGATGTCGGCCAATCTCTTCAAGAGCTGTTCTTTAGTCATTGTGCTCCTACTAACCTCTTCGCAATCAGTGCCGCGGACCATCCCACTTTGTTACTGATGGCTCTCAGGCTTAAACCCTGTTCGCGTAGTTTATGAACCTTATGCATGTCGAGATCGGCCATCGGTCGTCCTAGCTTCTTTCCTTTGCGCAGCGCCCCCTGTAATCCGGCTTTGGTGCGCTCGCTGATCGAAATCCGTTCCTGTTCAGCCAAAGTCGCCATGATCGAAATCACCGCCTCTTTGTGCGGCCCACAGGAATCAAACCAAGGCTCTTGGTGCGATCTCCAAGCCACATTCCAGCCATCCAGCTGACTCAAGTGGAACAGAGTCTTTCGGACGCCTTCTCGGCTGAATCTGTCCAATTTCCAAAAGAGAATCCCGTCAAACTCATGTCTGGATGCTGCAGCCATCATCGCGTCGAACTGCACCCGAGATTTTTTGCCTGAACCGCGAAGCGTGTCCACGTACTCGTGCTTGATCGTCCATCCCTGCTTCTGTGCGAACTCCCGCAGGTCTGCCAGCTGATTTCCGTTGTCCTGCTTCGTGCGGCTCACGCGGCCATAAATCACCCAGTTCGCCATTCCTAGCGCCCTCCCAGCCCGTTTTTCCGGCAATCTGACGGCATCATGGCTACAAAACGTTCCTTTTGTCAACGCCAAAATCGTTGCCTCACGGCTGAGCCGATTCAGCCACTTAGCGATCAGCTGTGGAAAACGTTGGCTCGGCACGAGCAACACCGAAGGCAAAGTTCGCGGCTCCGCATTTAGCGTAGCCCGCGCGGTGGGAGAACGGCGCCCGTGGCACCTTCGCCCGAGCGAGCGCGTGAGTCGCGGGTTTTCCGCCGCCAGTGTGAGTTCGATTCTCGGAGCGCATGCGCGGGTTGCCTGCGCAGCCCTGCCGCTCGCCTCGGCCCTCATCCCCCGCCGGACCTCGTCGAGCGCACGATCGAACCAGCTTGACTCGGTTAGGCTGCGCAAGTAGTGTGTCAGGGAAATGAGCAGCTCGAATGCAAGCGTGGCCATCCATGCCGCCGAAGCCGGACGTTGGGGCGAGGAGATCCGTTCCGACCTGCACGTGGCCATCGAACCGCGCGATCGGGGAGGCTTGGAGATCACGCTCGAATCGCGTGTCAGCCCCTACTACGGCGATTCCATCCTCCGCCAAACGCGCCAGGTCCTCGAAGCTCTCGGGGTGAAGCATGCTCGGGTAGCCATGCATGACGAGGGTGCGCTGCCGTTCGTCATTGCGGCCCGCCTCGAGACTGCGGCGAGACGCTCCGGCGTGGCGGTTCGCGGCCAAGCTCTGCCCGAGAAAACTTCGCTGCCTGCGCCTTCTCCCCGGGACCGCCTGCGGCGCTCCCGCCTTTACCTGCCGGGTGCGGAACCCAAGTATTTCATCAATGCCGGATTGCATGCGCCCGATGCCATCATTTTGGATCTGGAAGACTCCGTGCATCCCAGCGAAAAAGACGCGGCTCGCGTGCTGGTGCGCAACGCCCTGCGGGCGGTGGATTTTGCTCGCTGTGAGCGCATGGTGAGGGTCAATCCGCTGCCTCTTGCGATGGAAGATTTGAGCGCAGTAATTCCCGAAGCGCCCGATCTCGTGCTGCTCCCCAAAACGGAAAAACCGGACCAGGTCCGGGAAGCGGATCGTGCGATCGGCGAATTGAAGGCGCATCACGGGCTGGACCGGCCGGTCTGGCTGATGCCGATCCTCGAATCGCCGCTCGGCATCGAGAATGCTTTTGCCATTGCCACCGCCTCTGCGAACGTCGTCGGCTTGACCATCGGCCTCGAGGACTACACCGCCGAGCTCGGAGTGGTGAAGACGGCCGAAGGCCAGGAGTCTCTCTATGCCCGCGCCCGTCTCGTCAACGTCGCGAAGGCCGCGGGCATTCAGGCCATTGATTCGGTTTTCGCCGATGTTGCCGACCTCGAGGGACTGCGTCGCTGGGCCGAGCGCTCGCGCGCGCTCGGGTTCGAGGGCATGGGTTGCATTCATCCCAGCCAGATTCCCGTGGTGCATGAAGCCTTCGCCCCATCGCAGTCAGAAATCGAGAAGGCCTTGAAGATTGTCGCCGCCTTCGAGGAGGCGGAGCGGCGCGGTTTGGGCGTGGTCAGTCTAGGGTCGAAGATGATCGATCCTCCCGTCGTCGAACGCGCGCGCAAACTGGTGGCGCGAGCCAAGCAGACGGCCGAAGCCTGAGAGCGGGTCGCGAACGGGTGGTGGGTGGAGGGTTATTCTGTGATAGGGAATCCGGTGACGACTCGCTCCGAATTCGCGCAGAATGCCCTGGGACGCACGGTCCCCACCATGGTCAACAACAAGCCGCAAGTTCCCTATTTGGGCGTGGGGCAGTTCCGCCCGCACGGCAAGAAAGCCGGGCCTCCGCTGCGCTCAAGCAGCGCCTATCCGGAAAACGGCGACAAGCGCGTGGCGGATCTCGAGACCGCCTTGCGCAATGCAGGCCTGGCCGACGGCATGGTGATCTCCAGTCATCACCACCTGCGCGATGGCGACCGTGTAGCCTTGCTGGCGCTCGAGGCTGCGGCGCGGCTGGGCGCCAAAGACCTCACCTGGTTTCCGAGCGCCTCCTTCCCCTCGCAAAAAGGGGCCATCGAACTGATGGAGAGCGGCGTCATCGACCACATCGAGGGCAGCCTGAATGGTCCGCTGGGCGACTATTGCACCCAAGGCAAGATGCGCGGCATGGGGGTGTTGCGCTCGCATGGCGGCCGCTGGCAGGCCATCCAGGACGGGGAGGTGCACATCGACATCGCCATCATCGCGGCGCCCACCGCCGATGCTTTTGGCAATGCCGACGGTTCCCACGGCAAGTCGGCCTGCGGTTCGCTCGGATTCGCGTTGGCGGACTCGATGTATGCCGACCGGGTCATCGTGGTCACCGATACTCTGGTTCCCTTCCCCTGCATACCTTGGCAAATTCAGGGCAATAACGTGGACTTTGTGGTCGCGGTCGATTCCATCGGAGATCCCGCGAAAATCGTCTCCGGAACCACCGAGATCACGCGCTCGCCGGATCGGTTGCGCATCGCCGAGTGGGTGGCCCGTTTTCTGCGCGAGTCCGGCATCATGCGCAACGGCTTCTCTTTCCAGGCAGGCGCCGGAGGAATCGCTCTCGCCTTCGTTGATTACCTGCGCCGCTTCATGAAAGAGGACGGAGTGAAAGCCCGCTTTGTGCGGGGTGGTTCTACCCGCTATCTGGTCGAGCTCTTGCAAGAGGGACTGACCGATTACATTCTCGATGGTCAGACCTTCGACCTCGATGGCGTCAAATCGATCGCCAGTGATCCCCGCCATGTGGCGACCTCGCCCTTCACGTCCTACAACTACCACGGGAAAGGCAATTTTGCTTCGATGGTGGACGCGGTCGTTTTGGGCGCGACCGAAGTCGACCTCCAATTCAACGCCAACGTGGTCACTCACTCCGACGGCCGGCTCTTGCATGGCATCGGAGGATGGCAGAATTGCCTGGCGGCAGGTTGCACCATCCTTGCCCTGCCGTCCTTTCGCGACCGCATTCCCGTGATCGTGAACGAGGTCACCACCCTCACCGGGCCGGGCGAGTTGATCGATGTAGTGGTCACCGAGCGGGGGATTGCCATCAACCCTCGCCGCCAGGATCTGCTCGACCGGATGAAAGGGTCGGGCTTACCCATCCGGCCGATTGAGGACATTAAGAAGGAGGTCGAACGCATCTGTGGCGGCGAGCCGGCGCGTCCGAAACGGAGTCGCCACCCCGTCGCCATCGTGAAGTGGGTCGACGGCACCGTGCTCGATACCGTCTGGCAGGTAGGCTAGTCGAAGTTTGCGCTTTGCGGGCGCGAACCCCCGTACTCGAGGAAGATTCCCCGAGCGGCATCTTCTAAAGTTAGGATGGAAGCGGCAGGACTTCTGCGCCGACTGTGGAGCTCGACGTGCCTCCTCTATTTCCCATCGACCCGGCCCACACCGCAGTCCTGAGCATGGATTGCCAAACCGCCATCGTTTCGATCTACGTCCAAGAGGACCAAGACGGCTTTCTGGCTCGCGCCTCGAACGTGCTCCGTCATGCGCGCGCGAGCAGCATGACCGTGATTCACGTCCAAGTCGGTTTTCGTCCCGGACTTCCGGAGATCAGCTCTCGCAATCCTCTTCTGGGTGCCATCAAGTCCTCTCCCCAACATCAGAAACTGTTTGCGGGACCGCTCGCAGCCATCGATCCCCGAATCGCCCCGCAAGCGGGCGACATTGTCATCACCAAGCATCGCGTCAGCGCCTTCCACGGCACCGACCTCGCCCTAATTCTCCGCGCCCAGGACATCCATACCCTCATTTTGTTCGGCATCGCCACCAGCGGCGTCGTCCTCTCCACTCTGCTCGAAGCCTCGGATGCCGACTTCCGCCTGGCGGTGCTCAGGGACTGCTGCGCCGACCGTGACGCCACGCTCCATGATTGCTTGATCGAAAGATTGTTTCCCTCTCGAGCCGTCGTGCTCACGGCGCGGGAACTGGTCGAAGGCTCCTAATCACCGCTTCGATCTGATGCATGGGGATGGAGGCGCATTTGGTGTAGGATTCTGGGTGAAATCCCGGTCTTGGCGGCGCTTTCCATCACGCTCAGTCCCGAGGGAAACTAGGAGCAGGGGCCCACCCGGCACGCCCCCCCGGGGGTATTCTCGGCCGCCTTACAGCAAGTCGCACGGTATCGCTCTGCCGCGCATCGGGGGGGCGCAATACTTGTTCGCGGCGATAATTCTGGGCGCAGTTGTTCTGATTTCCCGGATGGGGAGAGGATGGGTCCAATCGTAGTTCCACTCTCAGGTTGCGGCCTTCTTCCGGGTACGATCATCAAGCCCGGGCAGCTTTCCGAGCCGGAGACAGATCGGATATCATCGATCCCGCGCAAAGCGGGGCATAGAATTTGAGGCACAGTGATGGCGAAGTGCGATTCCTGCGGCACCTGGGTCTCTGAGACCGCGCGTTTCTGCTCGTCGTGCGGGGCGACGATCTCTTCGCATGACGCGGTCACTGCCACCTTCAACCTACCGGAGTCGACACCCGCCCCTCGGGGGAGAGCTGGTTCGAAGCAGGAGCCTGCGGCCAGCCGAGCCGGCGAGAACCGCGAGGGAGCACGCCGTGTCCTTTCGAGCGGCCTTGCCAGCCAAGGTCGTTTCCTGCCTGGAACTTTGCTGGCCGCCCGTTACCGGATCGTCGCGCTCGTCGGCCAGGGCGGGATGGGCGAGGTGTATCGCGCCGACGATTTGGTTCTTGGGCAGGCGGTGGCATTGAAGTTCCTTCCCCAAGCTGCCTCGAATGACGAGGAGCTTCTCCAGCGGTTTCGCAATGAAGTGCGCCTGGCTCGTCGGGTCTCCCACTCGAACGTCTGCCGGGTTTACGACGTCGGAGAAGCAGAAGGCCAGACATTTCTTTCGATGGAGTATGTCGACGGCGAAGACCTGATGTCGCTGTTGCGGCGCATCGGCCGTCTGCCGCCTGATAAAGCGGTAGAGATTGCACGCCAACTTTGTGCCGGGCTGGGCGCGGCGCACCGCGAGGGGGTTCTGCATCGCGATTTGAAACCCGCCAACATCATGCTGGACGGCCGCGGCCATGCTGTCATCACCGACTTCGGCTTGGCCGCCTTGGCAGACCAGATCCGCAGTCCCGAGGTGCGAAGTGGAACCCCAGCCTACATGTCGCCAGAACAACTAGCAGGCAGGGAAGTGACCGAGAAGAGTGACCTCTATGCGCTCGGTCTCGTGCTCTACGAGATTTTCACCGGCCGGCGTGCCTTTGAAGCCGAGACTCTCGCCGAAATCGTACGCGTTCGCCAGGAAAAGCCGGTGAGCAACCCATCGAGTTGGGTGAAGGACCTCGATCCCGCGGTGGAGCGCGTGATTATGCGCTGCCTCGAGCCGGACCCCGCCAAACGGCCGGCCTCGCCACTGGCGGTGGCGGCCGCCCTGCCCGGGGGCGATCCGCTCGCGGCGGCCCTGGCTGCCGGCGAGACTCCTTCGCCAGAAATGGTGGCGGCCGCCGGGGAGAGCGAAGGTATTCGGCCCCGTGTCGCCGTGATTGGGATGGCGGCCGTGATCCTCGGACTGGCGATCATTGCTCTGATCGGCATTGCCGTGAACAGCCTCACCATGATGCCGCAGCCCCTCCCACCCGAGGTGTTGACGGTGAAAGCGCAGGAAATCATCCAAAGCCTCGGCTATTCCGAGCGACCAGTCGACCAAGCCGGGCAATGGTACTACCAGACAGAGATCACCGATTACCTGCAGGAGCACGAAGCGCCTCGCCCAGACTGGGCCAACATTCTGTCCCATAGGCCGTTGGTGTTGGTGTATGGGTATCGGCAGAGTCCGGTGTATCTCGATGCGACCGGCTACCAAGAGTTGTCGCTCACCCCGGGAGTGGTGGAGTTCGATGATCCTCCCGCCATCCAGTCGGGCATGATCAATCTCAGTGTCGATTCGCGTGGTCGCTTGACCTATTTTCAGGCCATCCCGAACGAATTCGAGCCCACCCCGCCTCCCCCCAGCCCGGTGGACTGGAAACCACTTTTCACCGCCGCTCAAATCGACCTTGCGCAGCTCCATCCCGCTGAGCCGCAGTGGCTCTCCCTGGCCGCCTTCGACGCGCGCGCGGCCTGGACCGGCACTTGGCCCGATTCCGGCCGTCCTCTGCGCGTCGAAGCCGCCGCCTGGCGCGGAAGACCTGTCTATTTTTCCTTACTGGGACCGTGGACGAAGCCCACGCGCATGGAGCATTCCACGACCACCCCGGGTCAGCGCGCCGGCCAAATCTTAGAGTCAATCATGGCCATGGTCTTGTTGACCTGTGGCGCTTGGATCGCACGCCGCAACTATGCTGGGGGCAAGAGCGACGTCCGCGGCGCGCTCAACCTCATAGCCGCGGTCTTCTTGCTGGAAATGGCAATCTGGGTTTGTCGCGCTCACTTCATTCCTACCCTGGCCACGTTTGGGCGCTTCGTTCTGGCGATGAGCACTGGACTGTTGCTCGCGGCATTTCTGGGCATGCTGTACTTGGCGCTCGAACCTTACGTGCGCCGCCGCTGGCCGCAAGCGATCGTCTCCTGGAGCCGCCTCATGAGGGGCCGCTGGCGCGATCCCTTAGTGGGACGCGATGTGCTGTGGGGTGTCACCCTGGGCATTGTCTGGTCGCTCATGTTGGGGGTCGGGTTTCTGTTGCTCAAACGGATGGGCGACGCTCCGCAATTCCCCAGTCAAGCTTGTCTCACCGGTGGTCGCCAGCTGCTGGGTATCTGGTTGTTGAACGTTGTGCAGTCGATTGCGGGAACGATCCAGCTGTTTTTTGTGGCTTTCTTGCTGAGAATTGCCCTGCACAAGCCATGGCTGGCAGCTGTCGGCTTTGTGGCCTTCTTCGCGACCATCAACACCGTCGAGAACGGGCATCCCGCCATTCTGGCGCCCATCTGGGTGGCAGTGTTTTCGATTGCCGCCTACGCCGTCACCCGTTTTGGCCTGATCACGTTTGCGACCGCCATTTTTACCGCCAATATTCTGCTGAATGTGCCCTACACCCTGGATTTTTCGAATTGGTACGCGACCGACGCCTTGGCGATCGTACTGAGCTTTGTCGCGCTCGCCGCTTGGGGTTTTTTCAACTCGCTGGCTGGGCAAAAACTCTTCCCGGAAGACCTCTTTCAATAGCGGCAAGGGCGAGCAGCCCCCTGGGAAGGGATGGGTTGCCGTAGATGGGGCGGTTAGAGCGTGGCGGCCAGCATTTCGCAGAGCTGGCGGAGATACTCCCTTTGTTCGTGGGTGAGGGCCAAGAACTCAAATCCGTGACGCAGGCCGATGCGGTAGCGTACGAGGGCCCGGAATTTCATCGTCTGATAATTCGTCGGCAAGGTGATTTCCATCGAGACCACTTCTCCCGGTTGGACCTCCTCGGTAAGCGTCCCGCCAATCCCGTCCTCTCCGATTTCCGTGGCGCGTCCCCACAAGCTAATCGTTCCGCTGGGACGAAAGACCTGGGCGTCGATTCGAATGTCGGCGGGATAGCGGGTGTAGCGGCGGGGGTGGGGGGATCGATCTTCTTGGGCGCCAAAGATGCTCATCGTTTCTCCGCCTCCTGGTGGCAGCGTGCCCAACAACCACTCCCAATTGTTCCTGGGAGACAACGGCCATGAACTCCCAGTAGATGATTCCTTCTGTGCGGGATGCCTCGTTCCGATCGGAATCAGGGCGAAGGCGATTTGCCTTCCGTCGCACCCCCTGCTCGGGCATCGCAGACGGCCCTCGACAACGACCGGAACCCACGCCCCGCGTGGTTGGTTCCTTCTTCCTGATTCTCTTCGAACTGCCAGGATCGCTCAATGACCGGAAGGATCATGTACCAGCGGAGATAACAGGCTCAATTCCGGCAAGGCAACCGGGAAAATCCCCCGACCGGCAGGTGCATTTCGGAGCATTTAGGAGAAAATAGAAAGGAGCAGCGATGGGCGGTAGGCGGGCATGGAAGCGGACAGGATACCTTCTAATCGGAGTGTGTTCCTGGTGCCTTTGCTTGGCTCAAGCCCAGCCTCCTCGGGGATCCCTGCCTAAACCGTCGCTCCGGCTCGAGGTCACCGTCACCGACGAAAACGGCGTGGCCGTTCCCTCGGCCCTGGTCCTGCTGAGCAATCCAAAACAGCTCAACCCGCTGCAGTCGGAAACCGACTTCGCGGGGCATTCGACCTTCACCAAACTCCTCGAGGAACCGTATGAGCTGCGAGTCGAGAAGCCGGGTTTCTATCAAACCGTGTTGTCGGCGCTCGATGTGTCGACGACCGCGAGCGTCGAGATCACGCTTTACCACCAGCAGGAGGTCCGCGAGACGGTCAACGTGGAAGAGTCCACGCCCGCCATCAACCCGGCCCAGGTTTCCTCCAAAGAGCAACTTACGGGCATGGACATCATCGACCTGCCTTATTCCGCCACCCACGACTATCGCAACGCTCTCAACTATATCCCCGGCGTTGTCGGGGATACATCGGGACAGCCGCACGTCGCCGGCAGCGAGACCCACCAAACCCTCACTTTGCTCGATGGTTTTAACGTGACCCAGCCGGCAAACGGGCTCCTGTTGCTGCGGGTCAGTACGGATGCGTTTCGCTCGATTGAAGTCGAACCCAGCCGCGAGCCGGCCGAGTACGGCAAGGGCTCGGGCGGCGTGCTGGACTTGAACACTGGAATTGGCGACGATCACTACCGCGTCATTGCCACCAATTTCATTCCCTCGATCCAGTTCAAAAAAGGACTGGCCCTGGACCAGTGGGTTCCACGTTTCACCTTCTCGGGCCCGATCGAGCAGGGCAAAGCTTGGTTTTTCGACGGCCTCGAAGGCGAATACGATAACCTCATCGTTTCTCAACTCCCCAACACGGAGGACACCGATCATTACTGGCGGGCGGGGAACCTGGCAAAAATCCAGACCAACCTGAGCTCGCGCAACATCCTCACCACGAGTTTTCTCTATAACTATCTGGACGACCAGTATTCTGGTATTTCGCTGTTTAGTCCCGCGCCGGCAAACCCCAACGATTCCGAATCCGTTTACTTCGTCGCCGCCAAAGACCAGCACTATTTTCGAGGGGGTCAACTGCTCGAGGCGGGATTCAATCTCGATGAGTACAACGTGGCACTGACCCCGCACGGCGACGCTCCGTACTTCATGACGACCCTGGCGGCGGGCGGGAACTATTATCTCGAGGACCGGACTCACGCTCGCCGCTGGCAGGCGCTCTCGAATTTGTATCTTCCTCCCCGGCAATGGCTGGGGCGGCACAACCTCAAGACCGGAATCGACCTGGACCGCATTGACTATGACGCCCAGTTTTTCCGGCGCCCCATTTCCTTTTGGCCGGGCGAGACCGTGACCACGCCGGCTGGCGCGTGTCCCACCAATTCCCAAGGAATTCCGACCGTGCCCTCGCCCTGTTCCCGATACTCCGTGTTTTTTGGAGGGAACTATTCGACGACGGATAATGCAGAGGCCAGCGCCTACCTCGAGGACCAATGGTCGATCACCAACCGCTTGCTGATTGAGCCTGGCGTGCGCTTCGATTGGGATCAGATCGTCCGCGCCCCCCTGGTTTCGCCGCGTCTGGCCGGAACCTACGTGGCCGACAATTCCGGCAATACCAAGGTGTCGGCGGGAATCGGAACCGTGTATGACGCCACCGACATCATCCTGATCGCCCGCCCTTACGCCGGCGAGCGGGCAGATTATTTCTTCAATGCGGCGGGCGCACCGACCAACTTAGGCGGCGCGGTGATCGAACGCCCTACCCCGGTGCTTTCCACCTTCACGGTGGATCGGAACACGCTCGAGGCGCCCCGCTTCCTCAACTGGAGCTTGGCCTTGGAGCGAAAGCTGCCGAAAGCGATTTTCCTGAAAGCCGAGTACATGGAACGGGAGGGCACGCATGATTTCGTGTACAACACCCTCAATCATTCGGCGGGTGGCAACTTTGTTCTCGAGAACACGCGCGACGATCACTACCACTCCCTGCAGCTGGCTTTGCGCCACAACTTCAGCCGATCCTACTTGATCAGCGGCTCCTACATCCGTTCGAGCGCGCGCTCGAACCAAGTGCTCGATTTCAACGTCGACAGTCCATTTCTCAGCCCCCAAGCCCCCGGTCCTTTCGCTTGGGACGCTCCCAACCGCTTTCTCTCTTGGGGCTTTCTCCCCTTCTTTTCTCTGCCCATCATCCACCACCTCGACTTGGCGTACTCGACCGAAGCCCGCACGGGGTT
>JASHSL010000385.1 GCA_030040855.1 Terriglobales bacterium | reverse complement strand
TTCAGCCTGGATGTGCTTGTGGACCGCGACGTGGATCTGAGAATCGTTCGAGCTGCTGACGTGGACGGCGCCGCGCGTGTCGATCACGCGCAAGCTGGCGTCAGCGGGAAAATCCTTGACCAGCTGATCTTCATACTCGTATTTCTCGCCAAACCAGGGGAAATCACTCTCATCCAGATTGAGCTGGTTGCGGACCTCGCCCCAGTCGAAGCGCGAAGCCTGGGTCGCCATCAGCCCGAAGACAATCACCAGGATGGTCAGCAAAATACCGCCGGCGCTGACGCCGGAAGCGCGCCTGCCCTGGCGCTGCGCCGCCTGATACTCGATCAGCTTGATGACTCCCGCCAGGATCAGAAGCAACGGCCAGTAATGGGCAAACCAGTGGCCCAGCCTCGACCAATTGACGTACCCCATCGTGCCCAGGAGGAAGATGACGCCGAGCGCGATCAGAACGATCGGACCCGAAAGGGAAACGTGACGGCGAGGGGGCGGCACTTGGACCGGGCTAGCCATTCCTGACCTCGCTTACCGGCGGTTGACCCTCTCCACTGGCCGCACTGTTCAATCCCGGCCCGCCGCCTATGGCCGGCGGCGGAGGAGGCGTACCCTGTCGTTCGACCAGCTTGGCGGCGCCGATGGCCAGCAGCAAGACCGGCCAGGTGCGATGCCAGCCGGGACCACCTAGGTGGTCTATCAAGGAGAGCAGTCCTACGGTGACCAGCACCACCGGCCCGATCAGGCCGGGGATTCGCCCCCCCCGGCTGTACACCGAAGTCGAGGGGACCAGCCCCCCGCGCTTGGCAAAGATCCAAACTCCCAGCAGGATCAGCAGGATCGGCCACAGATTTCCGACGCTAAATTCGAAAACGCCTGCGGTTTCAAGCAGGAACAGTACGCCTAGTCCGATCAGCACGAGTGCGAAGACCGGAACCTTCGAGGTATCTACCTTCTCTCCTGCGCCAAACGCTTGTCCCAGACCTAACGGATCGGGAATGGGTTGCCCCAATTCGATGGCTTTCGCCGTGCGCACCGCGTCGATAATCTGCCATACGTAAAAGAAGGCGAAGGCGAACCCACAGAAGGTATCGAGCGGGCTGCCTTGTTCCATGCCCATCAGCAGTCCCACGAAGATGAGCAGGTGAGCCAAGCCTTTGGCGTACTGGCCGGTGTAAACAGCCCCTACGCCAAAGGGAAAGAAGCCGGCGAGAATCCCAGCCACGGCTGGATTTGCCCCCGTGGCCGGACGGGAGGGCCCGGACGGAGCGAATACCGCCGGAGGTGGCAATGGAGACGGCAACGGCGGCGCTGGAGACGGCGGCGCTGGCTGCACACCCGCCAGGCGCTCCGCCAAGCAGTTCTCGCAGTAAATCACCCCTCGCACATCGCGCGTACAGCTCGCGCAAAGAGGCTTCCCACAGGTGCGACAGTAGGCGACGGCCGACACCCCGGGATGGTTGGCACAATTCACGGATTCCTCCTGAGCGTGGCCGGCTTCACCCAGGCCAAGTCCACTGCAGGCGGCGAGTCGGATGCGGCCAGAATTATCTGGCCATTTCCCTGGCGATGGTTGTGCTCTTGCTCGGGTTGTTCACTGCTGTCGTTCCTCGGATGTCTTTCCTGTTTTGCAGGTGCCGGCTCGCGGGGAGACGTAACCCGCTTAAATTCCCGCACCCGGGACTCGATCTCATAAACGAACCGGATATTCTCGTAATACTTGACGACCTTGCCCGAGGTCTCGTAATAGCCTCTGCGAATCGCGCTGGGACGAAGGTCGACGCGTCGCAGGTCCGCCAGCCTCACGCCGGCCAGGCTGAGGCAAATTGAAAGTGAAAAGAACGCCATACCGACAGACATGGCGAGGCGCGGCTGCCGGCTCATGGCGACGATGAACTGCCCAACCCCTTGCGCCCAGCCGGTCGCGCGCTCGAACCAAGGAACCTGCGCCGCCGGCCGATGTACGCCGGGGGTCTCGATGCCTGTGGTGGCCGCCAGAATCTTGTCGACCATGTGCGCTGGAGGTTCCACTTCTACCAGTTGCTCCAGCCAGTGCTTGCCCATTTCAGCTTCGGCCAACAGCGGCCCACAGATGGGACAGGAACTAGCGTGAGCCTGGAACGCTTGCGCTTTCGGGCCGGTGAGAACCTTATCGAGAGCATCGCTGAGCAGAGCGTCGAACTCGTTGCACTGCATGTCGCTATGGTCTTTCCCCGCCATCACATCACCTGCTTATAAGTACGTTGTAACAGACGCGCAAGTTCCGCCCGTCCGCGGTTGATTCGAGATTTCACCGTCCCCTCGGGTACCTTTAGCACGGTGGCAATTTGCTTGTAGTCCATGTCCTGTAAGTCCCTTAGAATCACAGCCTCTCGAAGATCCGGGGAAAGCTTTCCGATCGCCCGATGCACCGCGTCCCCCAGTTGCTGAGCCTGGGCTCGCGCGTCCGGGGCGGGACGGCCATCCCGAATCTGCTCACTCAGCGGCATGGCATCATCACGCTCGGAAGGCGCGACGTCAAGCGAATCCGTAAGCCGTTCCTGCTTGGTCCTACGAAAATGGTCTACCAGCAGATTGCGCGTCATGGTAGTGACCCAGGTCATGAAGGCTCCCCGTTCGACCTCGTAGCTCTTCAGCGTACGGTACATCCTGATGAAGACCTCTTGGGTGAGGTCTTCTGCGTCCCCGGCGGATCCCACGAAGCGATAGCAGATGTTGTAAATCCGCCGATGGTAGCGTTGGACGAGTTCCTCCCAAGCGGCGGCATCGCCGGCGATACAGCGACGGATAAGTTGCGCTGTGACTTGGGCCTCTTCCACCCGGAACTCCGCAGAACCGATGCTTTCATAAGGCGATGCGGTTCACTCTCCAGAAATCAACGTTTGATTGAGGCCGCGAGGGCGGAACTCGTCGAAAACAAAGCATTGTAGCAGGCGCCCGAGGGGCGAACAAATTGCGAACATCGTGGGAGGGTCGAGGCGTTCAAAAGATGTTTTCTCTCGATCGAAGGTTCGAACAGGCGGCTGGCTGAGGCAAAATCGGGTGCGCGCGTCAGATTGGATTCCTCTGCTCTTGATGCCTCCATGCGGCACTTGGCGGACGGGATCGGGGGAACGGGTCACTCTGCGGTGAAGTAATCCACAGTTACCGGATTCTCGAAGAGCGAGTAATCTCGGGTGACCACCGTGATTCCGCTATCGGTCACGAAGTAACGCTGCCGATCGGCTTCGGCGTCGTAGCCGATGATGGTGCCTTCGGGAATGTGCACGTCGCGGTCGATGATGGCTTTGCGGATGCGGCAATGGCGCCCGACATTCACGTGCGAGAATAGGATGCTGGCATCGACCTCGCTGAAGGAATTCACCCGCACATCGGGCGAGAGCACGCTATTTTTTACCGTGCTGCCGGAAACGATGCAACCTGCCGACACGATCGAATCAAGCGCCGTGCCCGTACGTCCGAGCTCCGCGAAGACGAACTTGGCGGGCGGATACTGCCGCTGGTGGGTGCGGATCGGCCATCCCGCATCATAAAGATTGAACACCGGCGACACCGAGACGATATCCATATTGGCCTCGTAGTAGGCCTCGAGCGTGCCCACATCGCGCCAGTACAACGCCTCTTTTTTGTTCTCGTCGACAAAGTCGAAGGAATAGACACGGTAGTCATCCACCATTTTGGGCAGCACATCTTTGCCAAAGTCATGGCTGGACTTTGCCTCCTCGGCATCTTTGAGCAGCACCGGAATCAGTACGTCGGTGTTGAAAATGTAAATGCCCATCGAAGCCGACACTTTTTCCGGGTTGTAGGGCGAGCGCAGTTCCGTACGCTGCGGCTTCTCGAGAAAACCATTCACCCGGCTGTCTCGATCCACCTCCACCACGCCGAAGCGATACACTTTGTCGGGATCCACTTGAATGGTCGCCAGGGTGACATCGGCCCCGGAGTCGGTGTGCTGCTTCAACATGAGACCATAGTTCATCTTGTAAATGTGGTCGCCCGAGAGAATGAGCACGTGCTTTGGCTGCTCTGAGCCAATGGAATAGATATTCTGATAAACCGCGTCGGCCGTCCCTTGATACCACTCTTCGCTGACTCGCTGCATCGGGGGCAGCACTTCGACGAACTCGCCCATCTCGCGGGCCACGATGTTCCAACCTTCGCGGATGTGGCGGTTGAGGGAGAGTGCCTTATATTGGGTGAGGATATAAACCCGGCGGAGATCAGAGTTGATGCAGTTCGAAAGGGTGACATCGATGATGCGGTAAATGCCACCGAAAGTCACGGCCGGCTTGGCCCGGTCGCGGGTGAGGGGATAAAGACGTTCTCCCGCCCCTCCGGCAAGTAAAACTCCGAGCGTGTCCTTCATGATTTTCCCGCTTGGATCAGCCTTAGGCGTATCGAATGCGTTGCCGGCGTGAGAAGCCTGGCCGCGCACAACGCATGCAGAGCCTAAATACTAGCATAGGGATTCGAACTCCAGAAATTCAGGTGAGCGGTTTGCGACAGCGCTCAGAGAGAGCGGTCAGCCTGACTTTTGGCGGATTTTCAGAGCAAGCGCCGCTTCGGCTTAAGCGGCGTCGTCCTCAATTTTGATGCGCAGCGATTTGAGGAACTTCAAGTCCTGGTCGCTGACCTTGAACTCCGGGTTGCCGGTGAGGGTGGTCACCAGGGATGTCTTTTCGTTGCCCTTCTCGCCAGGCTTGCTTACCCCGATGGTGGCTTCGAGCACGAGGAAAATGTCGTATCCGCCTTCCTTAATGCGAGAAACCACTTCAGCAATCTGATCGGACTCCGCCAGGGACTCGTTGATGGCCTCACCGAGTTCCTTCATCAATTGTTTCAGTTGCTGGTCCACGAATCCCCCTTCCACCCCGGTCATATGTTAGATGCGCGTGTCCCTCACCGCGTCGTTCCAAACTCGTTCCGAGCGATAGGTGACGGCTCATTGTACCGCCGAAGCTTGATAAAATCACCAGTGTCATGGCGCATATCTCCACCGCCCGCAAGCTGGGTATCGCCGCCCGGGTGGCCGGCCAGCAGCTCAGAAAAAGCCATACATTCGCCGTGGCGAGCAAAGCCGCGCACACCACAGCCAGCCATCTGGGACGGGTTCTCGGGCAGTTGTGGTTCGAGGTTACGGGGTTTGTTTTCTTGGCGTTAGCAGGCATCGGATCTCTGGCTTTCTTCCGCGAATACCTTCGGTACCACCAGGGACGAGCCGGTTCGGGGAGGATGGTGGTGGCAATTTGTTTCACCCTATTGTTTGGCTGGTTTGGTGTAAGTTCCTTCTGGCGAGTCTGGAAGAAGGGATGAGGCCGGATGGTGGGTAAGGGCGTGGCCGGGGAGGACTCCCGACGGCGGCGCGCTTGGTGGTGCCGAGGATGGTTCTGGCGATTGGTGAGGAGGAAGGATTCACTTTCGTTCTGCATGATGTCCTAGGTGGTCGAAGGGCCTTATGACGGTTAACAGAAAAGCCTCGGCTGGCGACTCGGTCCCGGCATCCGAGCCGCAGACTTCCTCTCACATTGCGGTGCGCCCCGTCTACACGCCGTCTGATCTCTCGGGCTGGGACTACGGACGGCAGGTCGGTTATCCCGGGGAGTACCCGTTCACGCGCGGCGTGCAATCGACGATGTATCGAGGACGCCTCTGGACCATGCGCCAGTACGCCGGGATGGGCGACGCCGAGGAATCGAACAAGCGCTATAAGTACCTTCTGGCGAACGGCACGACGGGGCTTTCCGTGGCCTTCGATCTGCCCACGCAAATCGGCCTGGACTCCGATCATCCTCTGGCCTTGGGCGAAGTGGGCAAAGTGGGCGTAGCCATTGATTCCCTCGAAGACATGGAGCGGCTCTTCGAGGGCATCGACCTGACGAAAATTTCCACCTCCATGACCATCAATGCAACGGCTTCGATTCTTCTGGCGCTGTACGCAGCCGTCGCCCGCCGCCAGGGAGCCGACCTCGGCAAACTCTCCGGCACGGTTCAGAACGACATCCTCAAAGAGTACATAGCCAGGGGTACCTACATTTACCCGATCGCGCCGGCCATGCGCATTGTCACCGACATGTTCGCATGGACCAAGGAACACATGCCTGAGTGGAACCCGATTTCGATCTCGGGGTATCACATGCGGGAGGCGGGTTCGACCGCGGTGCAGGAGTTGGCGTTCACTCTGGCCAACGGAATTGCCTATGTTGAAGCCGCGATCCAAGCTGGGCTCGATGTCGACCGGTTCGCTCCCCGGCTCTCCTTCTTTTTCAATGCCCACAACCATTTCCTCGAAGAGGTGGCCAAATTCCGCGCCGCCCGGCGCTTATGGGCCCGCATCATGAAGGAACGGTTCAAGGCCAAGAATCCTCGCTCTTGCATGCTACGGTTCCATACCCAGACCGCCGGATCTACTCTGACCGCCCAGCAGCCGGAGAACAATATTGTGCGCACCGCCATTCAGGCCATGGCCGCCGTACTGGGCGGAACGCAGTCGCTGCACACCAACTCCTACGACGAGGCCTTGGCCCTGCCGACCGAGCAGGCGGCGCGTATTGCCTTGCGAACCCAGCAGATCATCGCCTATGAATCGGGCGCCTCGCAGACCATCGATCCGCTGGCTGGCTCCTACTATGTGGAATCCCTGACCGACGAAGTGGAAAAGCGGGCCAGCGACTATCTCGACAAGATCGAAGGGCTCGGCGGAATGGCAAAGGCCATCGAACGCGGCTTCGTGCAACAGGAAATTCAAAATGCCGCCTACCAGTATCAGCAGCAGGTCGACCGCGGAGAAACCAGCGTAGTCGGGGTGAACCGGTTCCTGGTGGAGGAGGAAGAGCCCATTCCCATCCAACACATTGACGAGTCGCTCGAACCGAGGCAAGTCGAACGCCTGCGGGCACTGCGGGCGCGGCGCAATCCTCAGCGGTGGAAGGATTCTCTCGAGGCCGTCGAGGACGCCGCCCGCTCCGGCGCCAATCTGATGCCAGCCATCCTCTCTGCTGTCGAAGCCTATGCCACCGTCGGCGAGATCTCGAACAGCACAAGAAAGGTGTTCGGGGAATATAAGGAAACGGTTGTGATTTAGGCCAACCTTTGGGCTTGCCTTCGGCAACCAGCGGACGCGATGCGCCCTTGGCCCCCGGAGGCAGCAGGCAGGCTCGGTCGAAAACCGAAAAGCCTAGGACCGGCGGAATCGATCAGGGGTGGTGGCGCGGCAAGATCAGGTTGCGATCTTGTAGTCGCAAGCCTCCCGGCAGGCCCCGCAGTAGTAACGGCCATCCATACAAAGGCGAACGTCTAACTGCCCGTTGCAGAGAAGACAGTACTTGTCGCATTCGCAGTGCTCTTCGATTTGCTCGCACTGCACACAACGAATCGAGCTTTTCTCGGCGGACATGAACCGAAGGGTGAAAATCAGGCGTTGGCTATGCTTAATATCACAAAACCGGAGGGTTGCTCAAGCCGTGCGCCTGGGTCCGGTTAGCCCCTCGGCCCGAGCAGGAGGATGGGGGTTACAATGGTGCCGCTTTTGCCGCCGAAAAGAAAGGAATCGAATGCCGCGCTTTCGAGCCCTGCTGCTGATCGCTAGCCTGAGTCTTCCATCCCCGTTGTTGAGCGCGGACGAAATTGCGCTGGTAGGTTACTCGCCGAGCTCGAGCCAGACGGAACGCGAATGGGAGGCGAAATTCCGCGCCATCCCGGATCCCGCCAACATCCGCGAATTCATGCGCCGCCTCAGCGCCCGGCCGCACCACGTGGGATCGCCTTACGACAAGGACAACGCCGCATGGATTCTCGCCCGCTTCAAGGAGTGGGGATTCGATGCCCACATCGAAACCTTTGACGTACTGTTTCCCACGCCCAAGGTGCGCCTGCTCGAGATGGTCGAGCCCGCGAAGTTCACAGCCAAGCTCGACGAGCCGGCGCTGGCCGTCGATCCGACGTCGAATCAGAAGTCCGAGCAGCTTCCCACGTATAACGCTTACTCGATTGATGGCGACGTCGTCGCGCCCCTGGTTTTCGTGAACTACGGCCTCCCGGAAGATTACGAGAAGCTCGACCGCTTAGGTATCTCGGTGAAAGGCATGATCGTAATCGCTAAGTACTACCACTCCTGGCGCGGTGTGAAGGCGAAAGTTGCGGCCGAACACGGAGCCATCGGCTGCCTCATCTATTCCGAACCTCAGGATGACGGCTATACTCCTGACAATGTTTTTCCCCTGGGCCCCATGCGCAACCCTGAAGGGGTGCAGCGCGGCAGCGTGATGGACTTTGCCTCCTCGAGCCCGGGCGACCCGCTCACTCCCGGCGTGGGGGCCACGCCGGATGCCAAGCGCCTGCCCCTGAAGGAGGCGAAGAGCATCACGAAAATTCCTGTCCTGCCGATCTCCTACGGCGATGCCCAACCCTTGCTGGCCAAGCTCGCTGGGCCTATGGCTCCAGCCGAGTGGCGCGGGAGTCTGCCAATTTCGTATCACGTAGGACCGGGACCCGCCAAAGTTCATCTGAAGGTTGAATTCAACTGGGACATCAAGCCGGTGTATGACGTCATCGCGAAGATTCCCGGCAGCAGCGCTCCGGAGCAGTGGATCATCCGGGGCAATCACCACGACGCCTGGGTCAACGGCGCCGAAGATCCGGTCTCGGGACAATCGGCTCTGCTTGAGGAGGCCCGGGCGTTTGGCGAATTGCTTCGGCAGGGCTGGAAACCGCACCGCACCATCATCTACGCCGCGTGGGACGGTGAAGAGCCTATGTTGCTCGGATCGACGGAATGGGCCGAGGCGCACGCCGATGACTTGCGGCTGCACGCCGCCGTTTACATCAACACCGACAGCAACGACCGCGGCCTTCTCAGCCTCGAGGGCTCGCACAGTCTCGAGCAGTTCATCAACGCAGTCGCCCGCGACGTTGAAGACCCTGAAACCAAGCTGACCGTGTGGCAGCGGCTGCAACTGTCGAAGATCGCGCAAGCCAAGTCCGCCGAAGAACGCAAGGAACTGCGGCAGCGAGCCGATTTACGAATCGGCGCGCTGGGATCAGGAACGGACTACACCGCATTCATCGATCACCTGGGGATTGCGTCTCTCAATTTGGAATATGGAGGCGAAGATGAGCAAGGCATTTACCACTCCATTTATGACGACTTTTACTGGTACACCCACTTTTCCGACACCGATTTTGTCTATGGGAGAGCGATGGCGCAGACCGGAGGCACCTCCGTGATGCGCTTGGCCGACGCCGAAGTCTTGCCCTTCGACTTCGTGGATTTTGCCGACACCGTTCAGAAGTACACCGAGGAACTGGAAAGGCTGCTGGCCGACCGGCAGGAGGCAATTCGAGAGCGCAACCAGCAATTGGACGAAGGCGTCTTCAAAGCCACCCTCGATCCCAGGCGACCGACCCTGCCCCCGCCCAGAGAGGATGTTCCTCCCCATCTGAACTTCGCACCTTTGCGCAACGCTTGCGACTCGCTGGCCCGCAGCGCAGAGCACTACCGGCAGGCTCTGTCGCACCGGCAAGCGGCCCTTAGCGAAGTCTCGGCAGCCTGGCTGCGCGCCTTGAACCAGATGCTCATCGAGAGCGAGCGTACGCTGACGAATGATGACGGATTGCCGCGCCGCCCCTGGTACAAAAATCTGCTCGAGGCTCCCGGCGTATACACCGGCTACGAGCCGAAGACCATTCCGGGCGTGCGGGAAGGCATTGAACAGAAGAGGTATGGCGAAGCCGAGCAGGAAATCGTGCGGGTGGCAAAAGCGCTCGAAGCAGAGTCATCGCTGATCGAATCCGCCGCACAAACCTTGGAGCAGCCGACGCGCTAGGTCCAGATTGACTTGCCCCAGGCGGTTTGGCAGGGCAGGGAGGTAGCTCTCGCTCGTTCCCAAGGTAATCTCCACGAGCATCGCGAGGTGCATAGCCACCGACACCCTCGGTGGCGCAGCCGGTCAAGAGAACCAAGGCAGGGGTGCGGCAGCGTACGCCCAGAGTTCGACAGTGTCCCAATTTCAAGCGGGGACAGTACCTCTGGCCTCATCCGGTTGATCTTGTTTTCCTCCGAGGTTGGAAGCGCCCGCCAGCTCCGGTCCGATGCCCTTTGCCAGGCGGCGGTTTCGAAGAATGGCTACGTCAGAGTGTCCCTCTACATGCTTCTCAAGCAAAGCGCCGGACGCAGGGCGTCCGCCGCACAGAATTCTCGCGTCTAAGGCGCGGGCTTTGCGGCAGGCTGCGCCGGGGTTGGATCGTACTCGGGGTGGGGGACTCCCCTCATCCATTTGTCGAACCAGGCGACGATGTGGTCGAGGCGCTCGATGCGATGCCAGGGCTCGCCCGAGCGGGAGAGTTCGTGAGTCTCACGGGGGAAGACCACCATGGCAGTCGGGCGCCTGAGATACTTGAGCGCGCGGAATAATTGCTCGCCGCCGGAATCTTGCGGAGTGCGGTAGTCCGATTCGCCGAGGACGAAAAGAACGGGCGTGTGGATGTTTTTGACGAAGGTGATCGAAGAGCGGTTGTTGTAATCCTCGGGATCTTCGAAGGGCGGCGCCTTGAACCAGCGCGGCTGAAACAGGGTGAAGTCGGCAGTGTACCACCAGGAAGCCCAGTTTGCGATGTCGCGCTGGGAGACGGCCGCGGCGAAACGGTCGGTGTGAGTGATGATCCAGTCGGTCAGAATGCCGCCGCCGCTGCCGCCGGTCACGCCGAGTTTTTGCGGATCGATGTAGCCGCGTTTGAGTATTTCGTCGACTCCCGCCATGAGATCGCGATAGTCGTCGCCGGGGTAGTGATACTGAATAATATTGCCGAACTCCTGTCCATAGCTGGTCGAGCCGCGCGGGTTGGGATAGAAGACGACATAGCCTTTGGCTGCCATCCATTGAAATTCATGGTCGAAGACCCAGCCGTAGGCGGCATGCGGGCCGCCGTGAATGTCGAGAATGAGCGGATATTTTTTCTGCGGATCGAAATCGGGCGGTTTCTGGATCCATCCCTGGATAGGCTTGCCGTCGAAGCTCTTGTAATTGATCTCTTCCGGCTCGGTGAGATTGAGCTGCGACCAGAGCTTGCGGTTGAAGTCTGTGATGCGAGTCTGGCTTCCGTTGGCGCCGATAAAGAAAAGATCGCCGATCATCACCGGACTTGAGATGAGCGCGACCACCGATGTGGCATCGGGATTCGTGGACAGGTCGAGCACGGCCTGGTCGCCATGGGTGAATTCGGTGACCGCCCCGGTCTGCGTATCCACACGGACGATCGGTGTGCGGCCTCGCTTCTCGACGATGTCATAGACCCAGCGGCCGTCAGGCGACCAGTGAATGGTGCGCCCCCGTCCGCCGCGCGGCGGAGCGTTGTCGCCGAACACCGAGCTGCCAATATCGAAGTCGTAATTGGCGGTCAGGTTTTGCGGCTTGGCGCCGGGCGAGACGTCCATGAGCCAGAGATCGGGCTGCGAATACGAGCGAACCGGTTCTGCTACCGAGCCGTGGAAGGCGAACTGGCCTCCCTCAGGGCTGAGGACAAGGCCGTGAATGCTCATCGGGACGGTGGTGAGTTTTTCCGCTTCGCCGCCAGCCACGGGGACGGAATAGATATCGGTGGTCGGGAGCTCATAGTAGGGCTCGTCGACGCGCTCGGTGAGGAAATAGATGCGTGAGCCATTCAGGCTCCAGACTATCTCGTCCTCGTCGAAATTCCCCCCGGTGAGCTGCGCGGGCTTGGGAAGGTCCTCGAAGTTCGTCGGGACGTCCACGACCCAGATGTGCTCGTGGCGTTTGAAATCAAGATAGCCTTCGTCGTTGCTGCGATACTCGGCTCGGCTGATGATGTGCACGTCGGATTCGTGCTCGAGGTCGGCTGGTCTGGCGTCGTCGGATTTCGCCTCGCTAGTTTTCGTATCGGATTTCTTGGGTTGCGCTTTGTCGATATCTTCCTGCGTTGTTCTGCTCAGAAAGGCGATACGCTTGCCATCGGGCGACCAGACCGGGTTCGATGCTCCTTTCGGCAAATCGGTGATGATGCGGGCTTCGCCGCCGGTGAGTGACAGTAGTGCCAGTTGACCGGGCTTGGGCTTGCCGGAGGCATCCTTTTCAGCGCCGCGAATGAAGACCATGAGCCTGCCGTCCGGCGACCAACGTGGCTGCGAGTCGTGCTGGCCATTGGTCAGGCGGATCGGCTCCTGGCTGCCGTCGCTGGCAACCAGCCAGATCGAGGTCTCATAGCCGGTGCGCTTTTCGTCGACGTTGACGCGCGTAAAAGCGGCGCGCCGGCCATCGGGCGCGACTTGAGGGTTGGCAACCCAGATGAAATCGAAGAGATCTTTCTCGGTGATGAAGCGCTGGTGAGGAGCTGCGGCGGCATCCTGAGCGGCGAGCGAGGCAACCGGTGCCAGGGGAGAAATCGCGGAACAGACGATCGTAAGGCAGGTGATGAAAAGCGAACGGCAGGATCTCATGCGCATCCTCACGCCGGCGTCGAGCGGCGCACCGATTGTGCTCTTTTGCCAGTGGAGGGTCAACCGGCCGGCTGGTGAGATAGTGTACCCATTGGTCAGCGGCTGGAGTGTGGGTCTTATGCCGACACCGTAAGGGCGGTCACATTAGGACATTATCCAGAGTTCGGGCTGGTTGCTGCCCTCCCGGCCCGCATGTTACGGTAGTGGTCTCGTAGTGAGCCTCATCGTCCCTGGCAGCCCAGCAGGGCTGTTGCCCGAGGAGAACTTGTCCGCGGTTGAAATCACCTCGCCGGCTGCTCGCAAGACTGCGCTGAATCGCGTTCATCGCCAGATGGGCGCGAAGATGGTCGAGTTCAACGGTTGGGACATGCCGGTCGAATATCCCAGCTCTGGGGGACTCATTGCCGAGCACAACACCGTGCGCACCCGGGTCGGGATCTTCGATGTCAGCCACATGGGAGACATCGGCCTTGAAGGGCGCGAAGCCTTGGCTGCGGTCGAGCATATCTCGATGAACGCCGCCTCCCGTCTGGCGATTGGACAGGCGCAATATTCGGCGTTGCTCTATCCCCAAGGCACCTTTGTCGACGACGTGATTGTGCACCGACTGGGGGAGAAGGACTACCTGCTCGTGATCAATGCGGGCACGCGGGAGAAGGATTTTCGTTGGGTGCACGAGAATACCCAGCAGTTCGATTGCCGCGTCAGGGATTTGTCGGACGAGTTCACGCAAATTGCCATCCAGGGTCCCCGAGCCGTGGATTTGCTCGAGAAACTCACCGACGCGAAGCTTTCCGCGGTGAAGTTCTATTGGCTTACACGAGGAACCGTTTGCGGGCTCAAGGACATCCTGATCGCGCGCACCGGCTACACCGCGGAGGACGGCTTTGAGATCTACGTACCCGGCGATGAGACAACAAGCGCGCTGGTTTGGGAGAGACTCCTTCAGGCCGGGAAGGAATTCGGCTGCCTGCCCTGCGGCCTAGGGGCGCGCAACACTTTGCGTCTCGAGGGCAACCTGCCCCTGTATGATCACGAAATTGCTGATACTATCAATGTTTGGGAAGCCGGCCTGGAGCGTTTTTGCAAGATGGAAAAGCCCGAGTTTATCGGGCGGGCGGGGCTCGAGCAAGCCAAAGCGGCGGGCCTGAAGCGCACGCTGGTGGGCCTGGAGATGGTGGAACGAGGCATTGCCCGCGACGGGTATAAGGTTCTCGACGAGAATCGAAGGCAAATCGGGCAGGTCACGAGCGGGTCCTACGCCCCGTTTTTGAAGAAGAATATTGCGCTGGCCTATGTGCCGCCCCAATTTCGAGATCTGGGCTCCACGCTGAACGTGGAAATCCGTGGCCAGGCGGTGAAAGCGAAGGTGGTGCCGACTCCTTTTTATCAGCGCCCCAAGAAGCCTTAAGCTACCGACAACTCTGCGCTGGGGATTTCGAAGACTATGAAGCCAGGAACCGAGGAGCGTGCACCTATGGCGTATCCGAGTGATCTCAAGTACACCAAAGAGCATGAGTGGATCAAGGTCAACGGGAAAAACGCCGCGGTTGGGATCACCAACCACGCCCAGGAACAGTTAGGGGATATTGTATTTGTGGATTTACCCAAGGTTGGAACCGAGATCACAGCGGGCAAGCCTTTTGGCAGCATTGAATCGGTCAAGGCGGTCTCCGACGTGTACGCCCCGATTTCCGGTACGGTGACCGAAGTCAACAGCGAACTCACCAGTGCACCTGAGAAGATTAATCAGAATGCCCATAGCGCCTGGATGGTCAAGATCGCCATCAAAAATCCGGCCGAGTTGAACGGACTGCTCTCTGCAGCGGATTATGAAAAGTTTGTGGCGGAGGAGGGATAGGCACCCGACTCGGTCGGCTTTCGATCCGATTCGGCCAAACCCGGCATTGGAAGGGGTCCTGGCCCAGGCGATCTCGGCATAGGTGGGCTATCGAACATCACGTGCATTCCTAATTCCATCGACCAGGGCTGGTATGCGTTACTTACCGAAATCTCCGGCTGACCGTGAGGCCATGCTCCAAGCAATTGGCGTGCGCTCGATCGATGACCTGTTTGCGCCCATTCCCGCCGAATACCGCCTCGAGCGCGATTTGAAGGTTCCGCGGCAAATGGCGGAGACAGAAATCGTGGACTGGTTTCGTGAGCGTTCGCGGGAAAACGGAGACGGCTACGCCGCCACCTTTCTCGGAGCCGGCGCCTACTATCACTATCGTCCGGTGATCATCGATTCGTTGATCTCCCGGGGCGAGTTTCTCACCGCTTACACTCCGTATCAGGCGGAGGTTTCCCAGGGCACCTTGCAGGCGATCTTCGAATTTCAAACCATGATCTCGGAGCTGGCCGGCATGGAAGTGGCGAATGCCTCGATGTACGACGGTTCGACGGCTGCGACGGAAGCCGTCATGATGGCCGGCCGCCTCTCCGGACGGCGTTCTGTGGTGCTCGCCCGCAGCCTCCACCCGGAATATCGGGAAGTGCTCTCGACCTATGCCGCTCATCAGGGTATGCCGCTGACGACGCTCCCCTATACTGCGAGCGGCCGGATTGATCTGGCGGCTTTAGAGCGGGCAGTCACGCAAGAAACCGCCTGCGTGCTCCTGCAATCGCCGAATTTCTTCGGCACCATTGAAGATGTTGCCGCCGTGGCGGAGCTTGCGCACAAGCAGGGCGCGCTGTTGGTGGTCGCGATTGCCGAAGTGGTGTCGCTGGGTATTCTCGAGCCTCCTCGCCAGGCAGATATTGTCGCCCTCGAGGCGCAATCGTTCGGTGTGCCCCTGGGATTCGGCGGCCCCTATTGCGGGATCATCGCCACCCGGGAGCGATACGTGCGGCAGATGCCCGGCCGGCTGGTCGGACAGACTTGCGACCGGAACGGCAAGCGTGGGTTTGTACTGACCCTGGCGACGCGCGAGCAGCACATTCGGCGGGAGAAAGCGACCTCGAACATCTGCACCAATCAGGCGCTCATGGCCCTGATGGCAACCATCTTTATGACGATTTACGGCAAGGAGGGATTGAAAGAGCTAGCCAAGCAGAATCTCGCCAAGGCCGCCTACGCTGCCGAACAGTTTGGCAAACATGCAAAGCTGCTGTTTCAAGAGTCTCCCCGCTTCCATGAGTTCGTGATTCAAACCAGCGAGGATCCCCATGCCATCAACAATCGCCTGCTCGGCCATAAGATCGTGGGCGGACTGCCGCTCAAGAAATTCTATCCCGAGCTTGGCAACGCGGCGCTTTGGTGCTGCACCGAGATGACTAGCCGGACCGCGATCGACACTGCCGTTGGTTTCATCTCCGAAAGCGAACGGGGGGTGAGGTCGGCTCCGGAGGTGGATGTCGAGGAAGTGGCGCCATGAAACACCAGACCCGCAAGGCTACCCGCCATGTCAGCCAGAACGAAGGCCTGATTTTTGAAAAGTCTTCCCCCGGCAAATCGGCCTGGAGGCTGCCGCCGCTCGACGTGCCCGAAGTGGACACGCAAAAGTTGCTGGGTGCCGCGCGAAGAACCGATCTTGGCCCGATGCCGGAAGTGAGTGAAATCGAAATCATCCGGCACTTCACCCGGCTCTCCACTTGGAATTACGCCATTGATTTAGGCATGTATCCCCTGGGTTCCTGCACCATGAAGTACAACCCGCGGGTGAACGAGGTGGTTTCCCGCCTCGATGGACTGGCCAATGCCCATCCCTACCAGCCGGAGAAAATTTCCCAGGGAGCCTTGCGCATTCTGAAGACGTTGAGCGAATGCCTGGTCGAAATTACCGGGATGGATGCCATCACCCTGCAACCCGCCGCCGGAGCCCATGGGGAGTTGACCGGTTTGCTCATGGTGCGGGCGCATCTTCATGCGAAGGGAGACCCGCGCAAGAAAATTCTGATTCCGGATTCGGCCCATGGCACCAATCCCGCGACGGCGGCCACCGCCGGCTATGCTGTCGAAAATCTGAAGTCCAATGCCCAAGGCATGGTGGATGTCGCCGCCCTGGCTGCTCAAATGAACGAGGAGGTGGCGGCGCTCATGCTCACCAATCCCAATACGCTCGGGATTTTTGAGCAAGAGATCCACAAAATCGCGGATCTGATGCACGCCAAAGGCGGTCTGCTCTATATGGATGGCGCCAACATGAACGCCCTGGTCGGCAAGGTGCGTCCGGGGGATTTTGGCGTGGACCTGATGCACCTGAACCTGCACAAGACTTTTTCGACGCCGCACGGTGGCGGTGGACCTGGTTCCGGCCCGGTTGCGGTGAAGCGCTTCCTGGAGCCGTTCCTGCCGAAGCCGGTGGTTGTGAGTAAAGCCGATGGCACCCTGGGGTTCGATTACAACCGGCCTCGGTCGGTCGGACGCGTGCGCGCGTTCTACGGAAATTTCGGAATGTTTGTTCGGGCGCTGGCTTACATCTTTGCCAATGGGCCGGACGGGCTGCGACAGACCACAGAAGACGCCGTGCTCAATGCCAACTATGTTCGCAAAGGACTCGAAAGTGCCTACGATCTCCCGTACCCTACGCCGAGCATGCACGAAGTCGTGTTCAGCGATAAGCTGCAGGCGAAAAAAGGCGTGCGCACGATGGATATTGCCAAACGGCTCATCGATTACGGTTTCCATCCCTACACCACGGCATTTCCTCTGATCGTACCCGGTGCCTTGATGATTGAGCCGACCGAGAGCGAGCCGAAAGAGGAGCTGGACCTGTTCGTCGAAGCCATGCGCTCGATCGCGGAGGAGGTGGACGAAGACCCGCAAATGGTCTTGGCCGCTCCCTACTCGACTCGCGTCTCGAGATTGGACGAGGTGGCGGCGGCCAGGAATCCGGTCTTGCGCTGGAAACCCAAAGGTTGAGGCACGGCCTGGCCGGAAGCTTCACCCGCGAACTCTCAGCTTCTTCTCCCTCCCCTCTGACTAAGCCCCGATGGGCACAAGCCGGCCGCAGAGTGGTACTCTAACGTTCCGATTCGATCCCATGAGAGCCTCACAGCCAATTTGGGTGGCGATCGACAGCGGGGGTACCTTCACCGACTGTGTGTGGGTGGATCGAGGCCGGATCTCTATGCTCAAGGTGTTCTCCACCCCGGACGATCCGTCTCGAGCGATTGCGGCGGCCCTGGAAACCATGGGAGTGGGGGGACCGGTGGTGCTGCTGCATGGCACCACGGTCGGAACCAACACCTTGCTTGAGCGCAAGGGGGGGCGCGTGGCCCTGGTCACCACGGCGGGCTTCGAGGATGTGATCGAGATCGGTCGTCAGGCCCGGGAGAAACTCTACGATTTCTTCTTTGATCGGGTCGAGCCCCTGGTCCCGCGTGATCGGCGCTTTGGGGTGGAAGAACGAACTACCCCCGAAGGAGAGATCTTGCGCAAACCCTCGAGGGCGGAGTTGGCGGAGCTTTCCCGCAAGCTCGGGCAGAGTCATTCCCAAGCGATCGCGATTTGCTTGTTATTTTCCTTTGCCAATCCTCTCAACGAAAGACGGATTGGGAAGGCACTCGAGCGCCTCGGCGTACCGCTTTCCTTCTCCCATCGTATCTTTCCGGAGTTTCGCGAATATGAGCGAACCAGCACGGTTGTGGTCAACGCCTATCTCCAGCCCATCATGGAAAAGTACCTGGAGAATCTGGCGCGTCGCCTTGAGCGTCGGGAGGGAAGCTTTCGACGCGCCGAGCGGGTTCGGCAGCTCGCCGGCCCTGGCGAGATAAGACAGTTTGCCGGCTTGCACTTCCGCCCGCGGCAGGCCCTGCGCACCCGCCGTACTTCAGGCAGGGCGGACCGAACCCCTTGCCGACTGTTTCTGATGCAATCAAGCGGCGGGATCACTGCCCTCGACGCTGCCCTTCGTCAGCCGGTCAGGACCGTGCTGTCCGGGCCGGCCGGGGGCGTAGTCGGCGCCGCCTGGATGGCGAAGTCGAGCGGCTACGATCGCATCATTAGCTTCGACATGGGAGGGACTTCTACCGACGTAGCCTTGGTGGATCGCGAGGCCAGGCCCAGTAGCCAATCGGAGATCGCCGGGCTGCCGGTGGGCGTTCCGATGCTCGACATCCACACGGTCGGAGCCGGCGGAGGCTCGATCGCGCGCTTCGACGCCGCCGGTGCGCTGCACGTGGGCCCGGAATCGGCGGGCGCTGATCCCGGCCCTATCTGTTATGGACGGGGCACGCAGCCGACCATCACCGACGCCCACCTGATTTTAGGATGCTTGCGCGCGGACCGTTTTCTGGGCGGCAGCTTCACCCCGGACCTGGCACGCACCCGCGCGATTGTTCGGGAGTGGCTGAGGCGGAGCGGATCGAGGCTTTCCCTCGAGCAAGTCGCCGGCGGAATGATCCGCGTGGTCAACGCAACCATGGAAAAGGCCATTCGAGTGGTCTCGATCGAACGCGGCCATGATCCCCGGCAATTCGCACTAGTGGCTTTTGGGGGAGCAGGGGGGCTGCACGCCTGCGATCTGGCCGAGGCCTTAGGGATTCCGCAGGTGATCGTTCCTGCTTTTCCTGGAGCACTCTCGGCCTTTGGTATTTTGGTCAGCGACGTGGTAAAGGACTACTCGAAGACCGTACTCTGGCCAGCCTCGGGCGAGATTCCATTCGAGCGTCTGGAGCAGGAATTTCGCGCCCTCGGCTCGCGGGCCAAGGAAGATTTTCACCGGGAAGGCTGGCAGGGAAGAATTGAAATCGGGCGCAGCGTCGATGTCCGGTACCGAGGCCAGGGCTACGAACTGAGCGTGCCCTATAGCCGTGGACTGCTCCGAGCCTTTCAACGTGAGCATGAGCGACGTTATGGCTACAGTTATCCGCAGCGAGAAATTGAAATCGTGACTCTGCGTTTGCGGGCGCGCATGCCCTCTTCCGAGGCCCGGGCGGTGAGCCATCGCCGGGCCGACAGCGCCTTTGCCGGCAAGCAGATACCGTCTTCCGCGATTCCCCCGCAGCGGGTTTTGGCGACCATCGCAGGCAAGGTGGTTCCGACCACGCTTTACGACCGTAACTCTCTGCTGCCGCAAGATAAGCGGAGGGGTCCTGCCATCGTCACCGAATACAGTGCGACCACCCTGATCCCGGCGGGGCGACGCTTTTGGCTGGACCACAGAGGCAGCTTAATCATCCAGTCCCGGCCGCCCCGGCGCTCCTAAAGCAATTGTTTCAGTCAGGTTACAATGACAGCAGTTTTTCTACCCTGCGGCTACAATACCCATGTGAAATCAAGCATCTTTGTGGTAGAGGACGATCCGGATATTTCCCGTCTGGTGCGTCATCACTTGGAAGTGGCAGGATTCACGGTGAAACTGTTTGCCACCGCGCATACGGTCATCGCCGAAGCGGAAAAACAGCGGCCGGCCCTGTTTGTTCTCGATATTATGGTGCCGGGTAAGGACGGGTTGGAGCTGTGTCGGCAAATCCGCCAGATGCCCGTGCTGGTTTCGATCCCGGTGATTTTCTTGACCGCCAAGAGCGGGGAAGCGGATCGTATTCTCGGCCTCGAACTGGGCGCCGATGACTACATCGCAAAGCCTTTCAGTCCGCGGGAATTGGTGGCCCGAGTCAAGGCCGTCTTGCGGCGCTTCGAACGTCCGCTCTCGCAATCGCCCATTCGGGTGGGAGAAATCGAAGTTGATCCCGGAGCCATGACGCTTACGGTGCGCGGCCAGAGAGTCACCACTACCGCCACCGAGTTTCGCTTGCTCGATCATTTTGCACGCCACCTGGGCAGGGTTTTTACCCGAGACCAACTGCTCGATTCGGTGTGGCGCGACACCGCCTACGTAACGCCGCGTTCGGTCGATGTGTACGTCCGCCGGATCCGCGAAAAAATCGAGCCCGACCCCGAAAATCCACGGTACTTGAAGACCGTGCGCGGAGCCGGCTACCGCTTTGAGGCCGTGAAGTGAAAAGGCAGGTTTTTTTCAAGCTGCTCGGGATTTTCCTGCCCTTGATTCTGCTTTCTGTCGGCTTGACCATCTTTCTTCTCCACGAGGGATGGGCAGCAGGGAATGCAGGCGTAACCAGTTTGGCCCTGGGTCTCCTGCTGGCGATCGCTATCTCATCCCTGGCTGCGTTCCGCATCGCGGGAGATTTCGCGCGCCTTCTCGAAACTGCCGAGCGACTCTCGCAAGGGGATTGGAACGCGCGAATTGCGGAGCCGTTAGGCGGCGAATTCGAGGAGATAGCGGCGGCCCTCGACCGCATGGCGGGTCGCCTGGCACAGGACTTTGCCGCTTTGAATACCAGCCGCCGACAGTTGGAAACTCTGCTCAACAGTATGCAGGATGCGGTCATCGCCATTTCTCCGGATAACCGCTTGCAATGGACCAATCAGAGGATGGATAGCTTGGTTCGCACCCGCTTCCGAGCGCCTGTGGTCGAAACCGTTCGTGATCCTGACTTTCTTCGCGCCATCCGCGGCGCTAACGAGCAACGAATCGTCCTCACTGCCCGAGCTACCTCGATTATCCCCGGCCGGATCTTTGATGTGACCGCGGCCCCCATGCCGGAAGGCGGAGCAGTGGCGGTTCTGCGGGACCTGACGGAAACCGAGCGCATGGAGAAAACCCGGCGCGACTTCATTGCCAACGTTTCCCACGAGCTGCGAACCCCGCTCACCTCCATCCAGGGCTATGCCGAAACCTTGCTCGACGGCTCCTCGGAAAATCATTATCGGGAATTCTTAGAAATCATTCGCAAGAATGCCAGCCGAATGTCGCGCTTGACCGAGGATCTACTGACTCTGGCGCGCGTGGAGTCGGGAGAGCAGCGGTTTGATATTCAGCCGGTTTCGCCGGCCGAGCTCTTGCACGACGCGGTCGAGAGTTTTCGCGAGGTGGCGCGGGTGCATGGCGTCGAACTGTTGGTCGAAGATTTTCCCGAGCATTCGGTGAACGCCGACCGCGAGGCCATCCACCAGGTGTTCTCGAATCTCATGGACAACGCCGTGAAATACGCCGCTTCGGGTCGACGCCTGCTCTTAGGAGCCCGGCCCCTCGACCGCGGACTGGAGTTCTATGTTCGTGATTTCGGCCCGGGTATCTCGTCCGAGCACCTGCCCCGGCTCTTCGAGCGCTTCTACCGCATCGATAAAGCGCGGTCGCGCGAGTCCGGCGGTACTGGGCTGGGGCTGGCCATCGCGAAACACATCGTCTTGGCCCACGGGGGCACGATCCGCGCGGAGAGCGAGTTAAACCATGGATCCGTGTTCGCATTCAGCTTGCCCTTGGCGACGAATGTGGAACGGGTGACGTCGTCAGTGGAATGACAACTCCACCCCTAGGGGCAGGGCAGCGGCCCGAGGCAGTCCGCACCAAGGATTGAGCACGGTGGTTGCGCCGGCGCATGAAATCGCGCCCGGCACGCACCCGTTCGGCGACGCTCTGGAAGGTTCCGCGGGCCGCAGCGAAAGGATCCTGCTGCTAAACTAGGGCGGCGATGAGCACCCGCCTCGAGAACAAGATTGCCCTCATTACTGGCGCTGGTACCGGCATCGGACGCGCCATTGCCTTAGGTTTTGCCAGGGAAGGCGCTCGCATCGCGCTGGTCGGCCGGCGCAAGACTTTGCTCGAAGCCGTTGCCCGGGAGATTGGCAGAGCGGCGATTGTGGTCGAGGCGGACGTCCGCGAGAAGAGCGACATCGATCGAGCCCTCGAACAAATCATCCAACACTTCGGTGGACTTAACACGCTGGTGAACAATGCCGGGGTGCTACACATGGGGACGGCTGAGCAGATCACCGAGGAGCAATGGAACGAGACCTTTAACGTGAACGTGCGAGGCGTGTGGCAGCTTTCGACCGCCGCCTTGCCCTATCTGCGCAAGCAGGGGGGAGGCTCGATCATCAACATCGCCTCGGTGCTCGGCATCAATGGGGCGCGCAACCGGGCGGCGTACGCATCGTCGAAAGGCGCCGTGGTTCTGCTAACCAAGTGCATGGCGATCGATCACGGACACGAAAACATCCGGGTCAACGCTATCTGTCCGGGGTTTGTGGAAACCGGCTTGACCGAGCGGGTGTTCGCGCAGGCGCCGGACCCACACGCGATGCGGCGGGAACGCATCGCCGTTCATCCCATCGGCCGGTTGGGTCAGCCTCGAGACATAGCGGGAATGGCTGTTTTGTTGGCCAGTGACGAGTCGGCATGGGTCACAGGGGCTGTTTTGCCGGTCGATGGCGGCTATTTGGCCGTCTAAACCGTGGCCGTCGCGGATAACCTTCATCGCTCCCTCCAGCCAACTACGAAATGTTGTTCGATACCAGGCGCAGACGTCGTTGCCGCAGATTACCCCCGTCGCGCGAGGGGAAACAAGCTGCGGCTTAAAACGCCAACTGCAGCCGGAATTGAATCTCCCGGGGAGCGTAGGGCGGAGCCGTGGAGGGGTAGCTTAAGGCCGCAAATGTGCTGCTGCTGATGTTGGCATATTCGGCTGGATTGTTGGTTCCAGCCGAGAAGCCATCAATCACCACCCAGTTCGTGTGGTTAAACGCATTGAGGAATTCGGCGTAAATGTTGAACTTGACGCGTTCGGTAAGCGGAATCGATTTCACGATCGAAATGTCGGTGTTAAACAGCTTGGGACCCATAAGGTAAACCATCTGCCCCAGCTGACCGGGTGTGGTGGGCGGCGCGAGGAAACTTGGGTTGGAGCTGCCGTTGCTAGTCAATAGGCTGGGCGGCAGGAATACTTTTGGTTCCGCCGGTGTGGGTCCAGGGTAAAGGCCAACCTTGCTTTGCAGCTGGCTGACGGTGATTCCGTTCAGCACCACACCTGAGTCGCTGGCATCGGGCCAATAGGCGTTGGAATAATTGAAGGTGTTGTAGCCGCTCTGCAACTTGAAATTGCGCCCCGATTGCAGGGTAACAATGCTGCCCACAGTCCATCCGCCGATAACGCGGTCAAGGAATCCATTGCCAGTCCGCCACGCTTTTCCCGTGCCGAAGGGGAGATCGTAAGTCAGCAAGGTTCGGAAGGTGTGCCGTTGGTCATAGGGGGAGGGTCCACGGCTCAAGTTAGGATCGCGCAGGGTGACGAAGTTCACTAGCCCATAGTCGGCGGTGTAATAATCGCCCAGGTAGCGATTGGTAAAGGCATGGCTATAAGCATAATTGGCCATCAGAAATAGACCGTGCCCAGTCTGATGTTTAACTTGGACTTGCAACCCATTGTAGGATTCGCTACCGGGATTCGAGAGGAGCTGAAGAGAACCGCCAGCGGCGAAAGGATTCAGCTGGAAGAAATTCATGGGGTGCTTGCCGGGTCCGGTATAACCGTTCGGGGCACAAGGGGAGAAGGTATTGCCGACCATGTTGCAGAGGAAGGTGACGGTCGTGGCTAATTGATTGGCCAGCGCGCCTGCCTGTCCCTGCTGAAGCAGAGCTATGTAGTTGGCATTGGTGAACTGGGATGATTGGTTGGTACCGCCGGGAGCAAATCCAGAAACACCGAATGCCGCATCAAAGATCGGCAGCGGAATTAATCCGGCTGCGCCTGTGTTATCCGCAAATGTTGTTCCGTTATTGAGCGCCAGATCCTTCTGCGCATTCTTGAATTCCTTGAGAAAACCATTCTCGAAAATGTTGGTCTCGTTCAGATCGTAAACCATCCACATGTGGACCGAGTGATTACCGACATAGTTCACTTCGAAAACTGTGTTTCCTGGGAGCTTGCGCTGGATGCCGAAATTCCAACTCTCGACGTAGGGTGGTCGAATGTTCGGGTTGACGACCCCATAGCTCTCGTCGGGAAAGAACTCAGACATAGGCTGAGGAAATCTGAATTGAGTAGGGAAGGTGTCTAGGGTGAAGGGTTGGCCGAGATTCAAGCCGCTCGCCGGAAAGCCCGGAGTGCCGGGGAACAAGAACTCCGCTTGGGTCGATCCTGGATTGGTGAAGAGGGCAGCTCCCTCCAGTGTAGTCCAGCCTTCGTCGTAATGGCTGAGCTGCGCCCCGCCACGGATCACCATGTTGTTTCCTCCGGCTATTTTCCCCAAGATCCCGCTCTCAAAAGTCGGATTCCAGGCAAAGCCCAGATTTCCGGCCGGCTGCTTAAAATCTCCGCTGTAGGGGTCCGGTCGCAGGTAGATTTGTGGGTTCAGATTCCCGTTCAAGACCCCCGGCTGAAACAGTGCCGTCGAGGGACCGTAGAGACCGGCCAGGGTGGGACCGGTCCAGAGATTGTCCGTATTATGAACCGCGCCGGTAAACTGCCAGCGCAAGCCGTAGTTGAGGGCGAAGTGTGGCGTGGTGCGCCAGGAATCCTGAAAGTAGATGCCTCCCACCGTTTGCTTCTCCCAATTAATAGCTCTGCCTAGGATCGCGTATTGATGATCCGAGGTATTGACCCAGCTATAGCCGTCGATGTTGTCGATACGTCCGGTCAGGGATGCGTACAGAGCCTGCGCGTTGAGCAGATCCTGGTTTCCATTGGCGCTGCTGATGGCCGGAAAATTGCTCGTCGTGAACATGGCCAGCGCCGGGTCCAGGCTGCTGATGCCCAAGAGCTGGGCCGGGGGCGGGTTTGACTCCTGTTCATGGCTATTCGCGATGCGAAGGTCGCCTCCGAACGTGAAGTTGTGTCGGCCTCGAACCCAGGTGAGATTGTCGAATACGCTCCATACCGGATTGTTGCGGGGCAGCGGCAGGGTGCTGCTGGTCGGAATGGTCGGCTGAAATATTGGCGTTGTCCCCTGGTTAGCGAGATAGGCGGGAGTGATGACCAAATTTCCTTGCCCCTGCCAGGCACTGAAGCTGTTTCCCGGGTTGAATAGTTCAACATTGCTCTGAATGCCGAAGTTCGCCTGGTTGACCATGTGGGGATTAATGGTCCAGTCCACTCCATTGGATACCACATAGTAGGTCGATTTGAACCCGTTCCCTTGGTTGGGATCGTTGGGATAATTTACATACTCGTTCGAAATATCGCGCCAGTACATGTCCCAGGAACCGTGCCAGGCCAGCTTTGGCGTAATCTGATAATCGAAACGCACGGTGGGATAGCGTTCCTTGTCGGGCTGCCGGGCGATGAAGTTCACGGTTTCTATGTAGGGCAGCCCGGAGACGGGGCTGACCACGGCATGTTGCGCGTAGCCGTTGATGGCAGTGAGCATGCCTGCTATCGCGGGATTCCTCGCGCTGGGGAAACCAAAGTGCGATGCCAGGTTCAGAAGGTTGACGGTGTGCGGCACGCCGTCGGTCCCGATATAGGTAAAGTTGCCCTGCTGTGCCAGCAGCGTGGGGATCTCAGTGGAGGTCGGGCTGTTAAAACTCTGGTTAATACCCTCAATATTGACGAAGAAAAATAGTTTGTCTTTCCATATGGGTCCGCCCAGGCTGCCTCCCCAGTCATTCAGCACCTCGAGCGGGCGGGGAATCCCCAGTGCATTATTGGTATAACTATTCGCATCGAAGTAACTGTTGATGGCCTGCCAGAAGGCATTGCCATGAAATTGATTGCTTCCGCGTTTGCTGACGAAACGGACCTGCGTCGAACCTTCTGCGCCGGCGTCGGCGGTCAGATCGCTGGTGGAGACGGTCATTTCGTCAAACGCGCCCAGCCGAAGAGGAGCAAAGGTAAAAAAACCAGTGCTCGAGGTGCGGTATCGTTGGGAGTTGGCGGTCATCCCGTCAATCGTGATATTGATGGCCGCATTGGGCAGAGCATTGTAAGTCGTGAATCGCTCGTCACCCCCACTCTGTGCCCCGGCCACCAACTCAGCCATGGGCAAAATATCTCGTCCGGCCAGGGGAAGATTTTGTATCTGAACCGGATCAATGGTCGTCGACAGGGTGTTGGTACTCGTCTCCAGTACGGCTCCTTGCGCTGACACTTCCACGTGCTCGGTGGCGGCGCCCATTTGCATCCGGATCTCCAGGTCCTTCGAGCGCCCGGCTTCGATCACAACGTCGTTATAGACCGCAGTCGCAAATCCCGGGGCATTCACCGTCAGCTGGTAGTTCCCGGGTTGCAAGTCGGTGAAGACGTACTGGCCGGAGGTATTTGTGGTTACCGATCTGGTCACGCCAGTATCGCTATCGCGAGCCGCCACAGTGGTTGCGCCCAGAACCGCACCCGATGGATCTAGGACTGTGCCTGACAGCTGCCCGGTCGTCCGCACCTGGGCGCTGGTGGAAATGAGAGAAGCTGCCAGGATCCACAGGAAGAGTGCCTTCTCATACACTTTCGAATACATGACGTCCTCCTAGCACTCGTGCTGAATTTGTTCTGCTCCGGAGAAACGGCGAAAGCGTGTTTCGAATTCAAAACCAAATGCTGTATACAATATGCGATATACAACTGTCAAGGCTTTTGCGCTGGGCGAATCCCGCGGCCGGCCTATGGCTTAGGGAGCTTAGTTGCGCCGCGAAGTCAACCTGCTGCTGCGGGCCCGCGCGGCCGAACTTCGATGTCAAATGCCAGCGGAAGCGGCGGTGATAGGAGAGGACAATCTGCCTTGCGTCGTCTCCTCGACATTTGCCGCCCGGATCTATGGCGACGTTTTTCTTCGCGGAGTCAACGTTCCCAGGTCGGGAAAGGATTGCGAGGTCACGAGTATCGATTCCGGCGGCCGAACTCCTTCGCGGTAGGCGCGAACCAGCGCCTCGATGGCCACAGCCGCGCTCGGGGGTACTACCACCGTAGATGCCAAGG